>NZ_PQHY01000028.1:0-78423 GCF_003385175.1 Amycolatopsis ruanii | reverse complement strand
GGACGGCGGCCGGGGGCAGCGCTCGCCGGACGGGCCCGCGCCGCCGCGCCGGCCGCCACCCACCCCGGCGAGGCGGGCCACCACGCGACACGCAGCACTCGCGGCACCGGCCCCACCAACCGCGGCGCCGCCCCCCGCCGCAGCAAAGCGCCCCGGGCCGCCCGCCACGCCACCAGTGCACCCCGCAGCAGCCCACGGTCGTCCGGCCAGCCACCAGCAGCACTGCCCGCCGCACCACCACCCGGCCCGTCGCCACCACCCCAGCGGGACCACATCGCTAACTCCGCGGCGTCTCCGAGCGGAAGCTGTGCCCCAGCTCCGGCCCGAGGCCGAAGTAGTGCCGGAAGTTGTAGATCAGCGGGCTCCACTCCCCTGGATCGACGTGCTGCGTCCCCGGCACCACGAGCCGTGACTCGCAGTGCACGCGCAGCACCTCCGCCTGCACCACGACGAAGCCGCCCGTGCAGCCCTCCCGCACCTCGGCCGCACGCGCTTCCATCGCGATCGGGCAGTCCGCCACCCGCGGCGGCCGGACCAGGTCGGAGTCCACCGGCTGCAGCCCAGCCGCCCCGAACTTGTCCGGTTCGTGGCGGAAGGCGCCGCGCTCGTGCTCCGGCACCGGGTCCGCCCCGGTGAGCGGGGTCAGCCGCTCCACCGCCCGCCACTGGTCCGGCCCCGGCAGGTTGATCACGAGGTCCGGACGGACGCGAAAGTTGGCCACCGTGTGCGACGCCGCGGCCAGCCCGAGCACGACCACCTGGCCGAGCGCCCAGGCCGAGGACATGGGCGCGAGGTTGGCGCTGCCGTCGGCGTTCCCGGTCGACAGCAGCACGACCGGGGTGCCGAAGCAGAGGATGCTCGGGCTGATCACGACGTGCTCGTCCGTGACGTTCATGCCGCTCACGCTAGAAACGGATCAGGTCGGCCCCGGCCGAACAGCCCCAAGGACCACGAGCCGGCCGGCGTGGTCGGGATGACAGGATTTGAACCTGCGACCCTCCGCTCCCAAAGCGGATGCGCTACCAAGCTGCGCCACATCCCGGTCGCCCCAGAGCCCGGGGCGGTGCGATCACTCTAGCGTGGCCCGCTAGACTCGCAGACGCGCCCGTGCGATGCGGGTGCATGCGGGCGTAGCTCAATGGTAGAGCCCCAGTCTTCCAAACTGGTGGTGCGGGTTCGATTCCCGTCGCCCGCTCTCGTTGTTCGCGGGTCGTTGGTACCGTCGCCCGGTGCCGCGGCTGATCTTGCTCAACGGGCCGCCCGCGTGTGGTAAGTCGACGCTCGCTGGGCGGTATGTGGACGAGCATCTGCTGGCGCTGAACCTGGACGTCGACCGTCTACGAAACCTGATCGGCCGCCGGCGCGACGACCCGCGCGCCGCCGGCCGGCTTGCTCGCGGTGTCGCGCTCGCTGCCGCACGCACCCACCTGGCATCCGGCCACGACGTGGTGATTCCGCAGTTCCTGGGCCGGACGCCGTTCATCGAACAACTCGAGGGCCTCGCCCGAGGTGGACGCCACGTGCCACGAGATCGTGCTGCTCGGCAGCAAGGAGAACACGGTGAGGCGCTTCGTTGAGCGCACGCGCGCGGCGGCGGATCCGCTGCACGTCGAGGCCCAGGAGATGATCGAGCGGTGATCGCCGCACGGCCGGGGGCGCGGATCGTCCACGTCGAGGAAGGTCAGGTGGACCTGACGTACCAAGCACTGCTGCGCAACCTCGCGTGAGGCAGACAAGCGACGTGGACGAACAGCTGCGCGCCGACGCCGAGGTTCTCTGGCACTACCACCACCTGCGCCACGAGCCCCGGCGGACGGATGTCGGCATCGGGCTCGGGAGTCATGATCTCGGCGTCGCCGGGTACGTCGCTGAGCTGTACCACGCGGGCCGGTTCCCGCTGGTCGTTTTCACCGGGGCCAACGCGCCCACCACCGTCGGGATGTTCCCGCGTGGGGAAGCCGTCCACTTCGGCGAGCACGCGCGCGCCCTGGGGGTGCCGGCGACGGCCATCCGGCTCGAGACCCGCGCCACCAACACCGGCGAGAACATCACCTTCACCCGCGACCTGCTCCGCGACCACGACATCCGCGAGGTCACCCTTGTCTCGCGCCCCTACCAGCAGCGCCGCGCCTACGCGACCTGCCGCAAGCTCTGGCCCGAGGTCGACGTCGTCTGCGCCGCCAAGCCACAAACCCTCGACGAATACCTGCACACCATCGCCGACGACGACCGGGTGATCAACATGCTCGTCGGCGACACCCAACGCATCACCGCCTACGCCGAGCGCGGGTTCGCCATCCCGCAACCGCTCCCGGCGACCGTCCGGGCCGCCCTGCAACGCCTCATCGACGCCGGCTTCACCAAGCGCCTCGTCTAGTGGTTCCCACGGGGCGCACCCTGCCGCTCACCGATCAGCCTGAGGCAGCCAGCGACGACACGCCCTCCCCGGCATCGCGCGCCCCGCCTACCCGCTCACCTGCCGCGCCGTCGCCATGGCGCGTTCCGTCTCCCAGAACGCCCGCATCGATCGGACCAGCCCGTCCGCTCCCACGCGGTACACGAACACGCCGTCCGTATCCACCCGGTACCCGCCGGGCAGGTACGTCGTGATCGTGCCGACGTTGGCCACCTCGTCCCCCGCCGCGAAGGAATCCTTGATCACGAACTCGAACCGCTCCACCTTCGCGATCGTCAGGTCCCAGAACGCCGCGATCCCCTGGTGCCCGTGGTGCCCGCGACCCTCCTCGTCGAACATCGACTTGCCGACCGGGTCCTCGACCACCGCGTCGTCAGCGAACAGCGCCAGCCACTCGTCCTTGGCGCCGCGGCAGGTCGCGTTCATCGACTTCCACGAAGCGACCCGCGCCGGCGGCTGCTCGGCATCGACGTCCCAGCACACCTGAACACCCATGGCACACCCCTTCAGAACCGGGAAATGATCTCGTCGGCGAACTTGCGGATCGCGTCCTTCTTCGGGCCGATCGGGTCGCCGAACCCGATGCCCTCGAACACCCAAGGCTGCGTCACGATGTCCGTCACGCCGATCTCGGCCTGCTCGCGGTAGCCGTCCAGCCCGAACCGGTCGATGCACACCGCCTGGACCTCGAACGGCACGTCGGCCCGCCCGTACTCGGCGCGCAACTCGGCCAGCCGCGCGATCGTCGAGCGCAGGTCGTCGAACTTCATCATCGCCGAGGACCAGCCGTCGCCCACCCGCGCGGCCCGCTTCAACGCCACTTCGGTGTGCCCGCCGATGTAGAACGGCACGTGCTCCGACGGCGCCGGGCTCATCTGCAGCTTGTCGAAGTCGAAGAACCTGCCGTGGTACTCGACCATCCCGCCGTCCAGGATCAGCCGCAGCACCTCGATCGCCTCGTCCACGCGTTTGCCGCGGTTGGCGTACGGCGCGCCGCACCACTCGAACTCCTCCGGCGACCAGCCCACCCCGAGCCCGAGCCCGAACCGGTTGCCGGACAGCACCGCGACCGACCCGACCTGACGCGCGAGCAGCACCGGGTTGCGCGAGCCGAGCTTGAGCACCGACGTGTAGAACTCGATCCGCTCCGTCACCGCGGCCATCGTCGCGACCGCCACCAGCGGGTCCGCCCACGGCGTGTCCGCGGTCCAGAACCGGCTGCCGTCGGGCGTGTACGGGTACTCGGCGGACACGTGCTCGGAGTAGAACAGCGAGTCCGGCAGCGCGATCGAGGAGAAGCCGCACTCCTCGGCGGTGCGCGCCAACTCGGTGAACTGGTCCAGGGGGTTCATCGCGACCGAGAGGGTGAACTTCATGCGCCCGAGACTATAACCTGTTCTAGTTTTCGTCGAGAGCGGAACCGCTTGCGCCGCGATTCCCGCAGGTCACAGACTGGGCGGATGATCCAGGAATTCGCCGGCGAGGTGGCGTCGAACTACGCGAAGTTCCGCCGCGGGTACCGGCCGGAGGTCCTCGACCTGCTCGCGGCGGAGTTCCCGCTCGGCCGGGTGCTCGACCTGGGTTGCGGCACCGGGCAGCTGACGGTGCCGATGGCCGCCAGGGCCGGCGCGGTGATCGGCATGGACCCCTCACCCGACATGCTCGCGCACGCCCGCGCCGCGGAGGTCCCGAACATCGTGTGGGTCGTAGGCGCGGACAGCGACGTGCCGGCCCTGGAGCCGCTGCTCGGCGGCGGCAGCCTCGATCTGGTCACCATCGGCCAGGCACTGCACTGGATGGATCCGGGTCCGCTGTTCGCCGCGCTGACCCGCCTGCTGCGGTCCGGCGGCGGGGTCGCGGTGATCGCCAACGGCACGCCGGTGTGGACGCAGCGCAGCCCGTGGGCGGCGGCGATCCGGCAGGTGTCCACCCGCTGGCTGGGCGCGCTGGAGTTCCCCGCGTGCGGCAGCAGCGAGGACGAGCGCGCGCGCTACCGCGACCTGCTCGAACGGGCCGGGTTCACCCGGGTGCGGGAACATCGTCTTGATCACACCGAACGGCTCGGCCTCGACGAGGTGGTCGGCGCCTTCTACTCCGCCGGCGCCCTGGAGAAGCTCGACGCCGCAGGTCGGCGCGCTTTCGACACCGACCTGCGGGCCGCGCTCCTGGCGGCCGAACCCGAGGGCGTGTTCACCGAGGAAGTGCCGGTGCGGGTGCTGTGCGGAACCTGGGAACCATCGGCGTAGCGCCCGCGTTGTCCGGTTCAAGACACCGAACTTCCGGGAGTAAGCCATGGGCACCACGATCACCGTGATCGTGCTCCTCGTCCTCATCGTGGGCGGCATCGCCTACTTCGCGAAGGCTCAGGCCGCCACCCGGCGGCGCCAGCTCGACGACGCCAAGGCCGACGCCCGGCGCCTGGTCGAGCGCCTCGGCGGGCAGGTGCTGAACCTCGTGGGTTCGAACGAGCCGGCGAAGCAGGCGCTGGCCGACGCGTCCGAGCGCTACAACGCGGCGGGCTCGCAGCTGGAGCAGGCGCAGACGGCCGAGCAGGCCAAGCTCGTCAAGGAGACCGCCCTGGAGGGCCTCTACTACGTGCGCGCGGCCCGCGAGGCGATGGGCATGGACCCGGGCCCGAAGCTGCCCGAGGAGACCGAGCGCGAGCGCGCCGGCAAGGTCACCGAGCACCGCAGCGTCGACGTCGAGGGCAGGCACTACGAGGCCTCGCCGAAGCCGGGCGACAACACGCCGTACTACTACCCCGGCGGCCGCGTGGCCGGCCGCCCGGTGCCGCAGGGCTGGTACAGCGAGCCGTGGTGGAAGCCGGCGCTCGTGGCCGGCGCGTGGGGCCTGGGCTCGATGTTCCTGTTCAGCGCGATGTTCAGCGGCATGGCCGGCATCGCGAGCGCCTCGGCGTGGGAGTCCGGCTACGACGCGGGCCAGGAGGACGCCATGGCCGACGCGGGAGCCGACGGCGGCGACATGGGTGACGCCGGTGGCGACGCGGGCGGCGACATGGGCGGCGACTTCGGCGGCGGGGACTTCGGCGGCTTCGGCGACTTCTGATTCACCCGACGGCGGGCCGGACGCGCAGTCCGGCCCGCTCGGTCATGCCGTCTGGCAGACCGGGCACCAGTAGAGGTTCCGCCCGGCCAGCTCGGTGTGCGCGACCGGCGTGCCGCACACCAGGCACGGCTGCCCGGTGCGCCGGTAGACGTAGACCTCGCCGCCGTGCCGGTCCTGCCGCGGGTCGCGGCCGGTGACCTCGGGCAGGTGCTCGTCGTCCACGGTGTCGATGCGGCCGATCCGGACGCCCTTGCGCATGAGCGCCACGAGGTCGGTCCACATCTCCTTCCACTGCACGTGGTCCAGCGCCCGGCCGGGCACCATCGGGTTGATCCGGTGCCGGAACAGGACCTCGGCCCGGTACACGTTGCCGACACCGGAGATCACCGACTGGTCCATCAGCAGCGCGGCGATCGAGGTCCGGGAGGCCGAGATCCGCTGCCACGCCTCATCCGGGCGGGCGTCGCGGCGCAGCGGGTCCGGGCCGAGGCGCGCCTTGATCGCGTCGACCTCGTCCGGGGTCAGCAGCTCGCAGCGGGTCGGGCCGCGCAGGTCCGTCCAATGTGTCCGGCCGGTCAGCCGCAGCCGGACCTGGCCCACCGGCGTGGTTTCCGGCAGTTTCGCCTCGGTGAACGTGCCGTAGAGTCCCAAGTGGACGTGCACGGACCCGAGCGGTCCGAAGTCGTGGAACAGGTGCTTGCCGTAGGCCTCGGCCCCGAGCATGACCCGGCCGTCCAAAAGGGCCGCCTCGCTCGCGAAGCGGCCCTGCGGACTGGAGACGCCCACCGGCGCGCCCGCGTAGCGCCGCTGGTGCAGGCGGGCGAGCCGGTGGAGGGTGTGCCCTTCGGGCATCAGGCAGGCAGCGGCGGCGGCGTGCCGGTGCGCTCGTAGTCGAGCATCTGCTGCACGCGACGGCCGTGCCGCGCGTCCTCCGACGGCGGGGTGGACAGGAACGTGTCGACGATCGCGGTGGCCTCGTCGACCGTGTGCATGCGGGCGCCGATGCCGATCAGCTGCGCGTGGTTGTGCTCGCGGGCGAGCGCGGCGATCTCCGGCTTCCAGGCCAGCGCGGCCCGGGCGCCCTTCACCTTGTTCGCGGCGATCTGCTCACCGTTGCCCGAACCGCCGATGACGATGCCCAGGCTGCCCTCGTCCGCCACCACTCGGCGGGCGGTCTCGATGCAGAAGGCCGGGTAGTCGTCGGCGGCGTCGTAGACGGCCGGGCCGATGTCGGTGACCTCGTGGCCCTGGCCCTTCAAGTACTCGACCAGGTGGTTCTTCAGCTCGAAGCCGGCGTGGTCTGATCCCAAGTAGACGCGCACGGGTTGGAGTCTCGCATCCGGACCCGAGCCGGGCATGCTGGGGGTGTGGACGTGTTCGCCCAGGACGGGCATGACCTGCGGGTGGAGTGGGGCGCGGAAGGGGTCGCCGGGCTGGGGCGGGAGTGCGCGGTGCTGGTCATCGTGGACGTCCTGTCGTTCAGCACGACGGTGGACCTGGTGACGGGCCGGGGTGGCCGGGTGCGGCCGGTGCGGTGGCGCGGCGGCCGGGTGCCGCGGCCGGCCGCGGTCGGGCCGGATCCGGGGTGCGCCGCGGCCGCCGGCACCGGCGCGACCGTGCTCGTCGGCTGCCTGCGCAACGCCACCGCTGCCGCCTGCGAGACGCAGCCCGGCTGCGGAGGTGCCGGTCGGGGCCGGCGAATTCGCCATTGCCCGGACCGCCACTCCGCCGCACCCGGTACTCAGCGGACTGGCACCAGCGGCGGTGAAGCGGCACACACCGCGGCCCCCGTTCTCGTCGACGACCTGCTGGAGGCCGCGTGACCTGGCTCGAACTCGCCGACGGCGTCCTCGCCCGGCGCTACGCGCACCTGGACCAGACGCTCGGGCTGGTCGTCGGAACCGAGCGGTGCCTGGTGATCGACACCGGCGGGGACGAGGTGCAGGGCGCGGCCTTCGCGGCCGAGATCCGCGAGATCACCGACCTGCCGTGGACGGTGGTGATCACCCACGCCCACTTCGACCACCACTTCGGCACCGCGGCGTTCCTGCCGTGCCCGGTGTGGGCGCACGAACGCTGCCGCGACGCGCTCGTCAGCGAAGGCGAGTCCGACCGGGCCGAGTGGGTGCGCCGCCTGGCGGGCAAGCCGGAAGCCGACCGGCTCGCGGCCGCCCGCCTGGTGCTGCCGGACCACCTGCTCACCGACCTCGTCCAGCTCGACCTCGGCGGGCGGACCGTCGAGCTGGTCCACCCCGGCGTGGCGCACACCGACCACGACGTGGCCGTGCACGTGCCGGACGCCGGTGTGGTGTTCGCCGGTGACCTGGTCGAGCAGGGCGCACCGCCGTCGATCGGGCCGGACGCGCACCCCGCGGACTGGCCGTCCGCGCTGGACCGGCTGCTCGCCCTGCGGCCCGGCACGATCGTCCCGGGGCACGGCGACCCGGTCGACCCGGATTTCGTGGCCGCCCAGCGGGACGAGCTCAGTCGAAGTTGAGCTCGCCGGTGCGGGTGCGCTTCAGCTCGTAGAAGTCGGGGTAGCTCGCCAGCAGCCGGGCGCCGTCGAACACCTTGAGCGCGTCCTCGCCACGCGGGATCGAGCTGAGCACCGGGCCGAAGAACGCGACGCCGTCGATGTGGATGGTCGGGGTGCCGACGTCCATGCCGACCGGGTTCATGCCCTCGTGGTGGCTCTTCTTCAGCGCGTCGTCGTACTCGGCGGAGTCGGCCGCGGAGGCGAGGTCGGCGGGCGCGCCCACGGCTTCCAGCGCCTGGCGGATGACCTCGGGGATGTCCTTGTTGCCCTGGTTGTGGTAGCGGATGCCGAACTCGGTGTAGAAGTCCCGCAGGATCGCCTCGCCCTTCTCCTGCGCGAGCGCCGTGGCCACGCGCACCGGGCCCCACGCCTTGTCGAGCAGCTCCTGGTACTCCGCCGGGAGGTCGCGCCCGCTGTTGAGGACCGCGAGGCTCATGACGCGGAAGTTCAGGTCGAGGTCGCGCTGCTTCTCCACCTCGAGGATCCAGCGTGAGCTGATCCAGGCGAACGGGCAGACGGGGTCGAAGTAGAAGTCCACGCGTGTGCGCGCTGCGGTCATCAGTGTTCTCCCTGTGGGTGGTGGGGGGGGTCAATCCGGCCAACAGCGCGCGGAGTGCACTTGTTCCCCGCCGAGACATGATTGGATAGCGGGATCACCGAGAATGACAACCGCGAGCGTTTCCGAGGTGCCTGTGCCCGCCCCTAACCTGACCCGTGACCAAGCCAAACAGCGTGCCGAGCTGCTCGAGGTCGAGTCCTACGACATCGCCCTCGACCTCACGGACGGTAACGGCGGCCCGGGCGAGAGAAGCTTCGACTCGAAGACCACGATCCGGTTCGCCGCCACCAAGCCCGGCGCGAGCACGTTCGTCGACATCGTCGCCGGCTCCGTCCGCTCCGCGACGCTGAACGGCCGGGCGCTGGACGTCTCCGGCTACACCGAGGAGAACGGCGTCGCGCTGCCGGACCTGGCCGCGACCAACGAGCTGGTCGTCAAGGCCGACTGCCGCTACATGAACACCGGCGAGGGCCTGCACCGGTTCGTCGACCCGGTCGACGACGCCGTGTACCTGTACACGCAGTTCGAGACAGCCGACGCCAAGCGCATGTTCGCCTGCTTCGACCAGCCCGACCTCAAGGCCACCTACCGGCTGACGGTCACGGCGCCGAGCGACTGGAAGATCGTGTCCAACGCGCCGGTCGAGAGCACCGAGAAGACCGCCGAGGGCGCCACGCGCACGGTCTTCGCCACCTCGGAGCGCATCTCCACCTACCTCGTCGCGTTGATCGCCGGCCCGTACGCGGAATGGCACGACCAGTACACCGACGAGCACGGCACGATCCCGCTGGGCATCTACTGCCGCGCGTCGCTGGCCGAGCACATGGACGCCGAGCGGCTGTTCACCGAGACCAAGCAGGGTTTCGGCTTCTACCACAAGGCGTTCGGCACGCCGTACCCGTTCCGCAAGTACGACCAGCTGTTCGTGCCGGAGTTCAACGCGGGCGCGATGGAGAACGCGGGCGCGGTCACGTTCCTGGAGGACTACGTCTTCCGCAGCCGGGTCACCCGCTACGCCTACGAGCGGCGCGCCGAGACGCTGCTGCACGAGATGGCGCACATGTGGTTCGGCGACCTGGTCACCATGCGCTGGTGGGACGACCTGTGGCTGAACGAGTCGTTCGCCACGTTCGCGAGTGTCCTGGCCCAGGCCGAGGCGACCGAGTACGTGCACGCCTGGACCAGCTTCGCGAACATCGAGAAGTCGTGGGCCTACCGGCAGGACCAGCTGCCCTCGACGCACCCGATCGCGGCCGACATCGTGGACCTGCAGGCCGTCGAGGTGAACTTCGACGGCATCACCTACGCCAAGGGCGCCAGCGTGCTCAAGCAGCTGGTCGCCTACGTCGGGCTGGACCACTTCCTCGCCGGGCTGCGGGTGTACTTCGGCAAGCACGCGTGGGGCAACGCGACGCTGGCCGACCTGCTGAGCGCGCTGGAGGAGGCCTCCGGCCGCGACCTGTCCGGCTGGAGCGCGCAGTGGCTGGAGACGACCGGCCTGAACTCGCTGCGGCCGAAGTTCGAGGTCGACGCCGAAGGCCGGTTCACCTCGTTCGCGGTGCTGCAGACGGGCGCGAAGCCGGGCGCCGGTGAGCTGCGCACGCACCGCATCGCGGTGGGCATCTACGACGACGAGAACGGCAAGCTGGTCCGCAAGCAGCGGGTGGAGCTGGACGTCGAGGGCGAGCGCACCGAGGTGCCGGACCTGGCCGGGCAGCCGGCGGGCAAGCTGGTGCTGGTCAACGACGACGACCTGACCTACTGCACGATGCGCCTGGACGCCGGTTCGCTGACCACGCTGGTCGACCGGATCGCCGACATCACCGAGCCGCTGCCGCGGACGCTGTGCTGGTCGGCGGCGTGGGAGATGACCCGCGAGGCCGAGCTGAAGGCGCGGGACTTCCTGCAGATCGTGCTGCACGGCATCCACGCGGAGACCGAGGTCGGTGTCGTGCAGCGGCTGCTGCTGCAGGCGCAGACCGCGCTGAACTCGTACGCGCAGCCGTCCTGGGCGGCGGCCGAGGGGTGGCCGCAGTTCACCCGGAAGCTGCTGGAGCTGACCCGCGCCGCCGAGCCGGGCTCGGACCACCAGCTCGCGTTCGTCAACTCGCTGACCGGTTCGGTCCTCGACGACGCGACGCTCGACGTGCTGGCCGGCTGGCTCGACGGTTCGGAGCCGCTGGAGGGTCTGGTCGTCGACGCGGACCTGCGCTGGCGCCTGCTGAACGCGCTGGTGGCGCACGGCCGGGCGGCGGACGAGGAGATCGACGCCGAACTGGCCCGCGACGACACCGCGACGGGCCGCCGCCACGCCGAGCACGCCCGAGCCCTGCGCCCCACCCCGGAGGCCAAGGCGGAGGCGTGGCAGCGCGCGGTCTACGACGACGACCTCCCGAACGCGACGAGCAACGCCATCATCGGCGGCTTCTCCCACCCCGGGCAGAAGGACCTGCTGACGGGCTACGTGAGCACGTACTTCGCCGCCATCGACGAGGTCTGGTCACGCCGCTCGAGCGAACGCGCCCAGCCGACGGTCGTCGGACTGTTCCCGGCATGGGCGGTCGAGCACGCCACGGTGCAGGCCGCGGACGAGTGGCTGGCGGGCGAGCACCCGGCCGCACTGCGGCGGCTGGTCTCGGAGGGCCGGGCCGGCATCGTGCGGGCCCTGGCGGCACGGGAATTCGACGAGGCCTAAGGACACAAAAGGAGAGGGGCGCCGGCACAAGCCGGCGCCCTTTCTTTCTTTGCGACAAACCGCAAGCCGGCAACGCAACAGCACCGACTACCCCAACCAGACCTCCCCCGCCCCCGATCCACAGCCGGTCTTTGGTCGCCGACCAGGCGTGTCAAGGTACTCTTTCCCGCCTTGACACGCCTGGTCGGCGACTGAAACACAATCAGGCATCGGGGGCGGGGGTGGTCGTAAGGTGACCTTTTGGCGCCGTGAGGCGCTCCCGCCCGCGGAGCGGGCTCGTCGCCTGCCCAACGTCACCTCTAAAGATCAAAAGATGTCCTCGCCGGACGGGCAGGCTCCGGGATGACGGGGAATGCAGGAACCTCGCCTTGGCGAGGTGGTCGCTGTGTGGTCATCCCGTCGCCTTCCGGTTTGTGCATATCACCTTGAGCCAGGGCCGCAAGGTTGGCATGGTCGGCCGCCGGTTGGCGGCCTGGGTTGCGGCCCTGGCTCAAGGTGATCGTTGCGTGTCAGGCGACGGGATGACCACCCAGCTACCTTGGGTGCAAAAAGAGGGGCGGCCGCTGCGCGACCGCCCCTCTTTTCTGCCTAGTGCTTGGGTGCGGAGCCGGCCTGGTCGGCCAGCATGCGCAGGCCCGAGACCAAGCCGCCGATGAGGTCGCCCTCCTTGAAGGACGCCACCATGCTCATCACGGCCAGCTTCGCGCCGCGGTCGGGGAGACGGCGGATCGCGTCGGAGCCCGTCACGATCTCCACGACCCGCTCGCCCGGGGAGACGGCGATCAGCACGGCGTTCGCCGAGTCCGGCTCGATCCGCGCGTGCAGCTCCTCCGCCCGGGCGCGGCTCTCGGAACCCAGCTCGCCCAGGTACACGCTGAAGTCGAGCCCGGTCTCCCGGCTCGCGAGGGTCAGCGCTTCGTCCAGACGGGCCAATTGGACGGTGCTGAATGGGCTGGATGGAGCAGCGGGCTCGTACATCCGGGCCACCGAGCGGCGACCGGTCGCGGTAATCGCGACCCCGATCTCCAGCTCCTCGTCCGATCCTGGCTGTCGGGTCAGCTCACCAGCTGCCACGGGCTCCTCCTGCCGCCGTCACGCGCGCGTTCCCGCTCGCGTCCCTGTTCTCCACCGGTTCGCCGGAGTGCGTGTCGTGCACGGTCCCGATACCTTCCGGGTTGCCGCTCCACCACATCGGCGGGTACTCCCAGGCCTGGCCGGGCCGGTAGCGCGGCGTGCCGGTCAGCTTCGACCGCAGGGTGAGCACGCTGATCACCCCGTAGATCGCGGCCGGGATCAGCGCGAAGATCAGGATCGTCTCTCCGATGTTCACGCGTGAAGAGTAGCCCGAGCAGCCCCGGCCCGCCGAAGCCGGTCACGACCGCTCGTCGCATCCGGGCCACCGTCCGCCGAGCGTCGCGACGTCATTGGGGCGATGGGCTGAAGAGCGGTCGGACGAAAGGTTGCAACTCAACGTACAGCCGGCCGCACCCGGCGCGATTGCCTTGTCCGGTGGCCCAGTTCCTCGTAGCTTTTTCACCTGTACGGGCCTTGCGCCCCGCTCCCCTTCCCAATGAGTAACGCACAGGTCCCTGGAGGACAGATCATGTACCTGCTCCGTACCCTCGCCCAGAGCAACGACGACCACGCTCCGTCACTGATCGACACAGCGGACGGCTGCTCCACGCGGGGCACGCGTGTGACGCGCGGCACAAGGGTTACCGCCGGTACTCGAGTCACCCGCGGCACCCGCGTCACCAGGGGGACCCGGGTCACCGCCGGTACCCGCGTGACCCGTGGCACGCGAGTCACCCGTGGCACCCGCGTCACGATGGGCACCCGCGTCACGCGTGGCACCCGAGTCACCCGCGGCACGCGCGTCACCGCCGCCTGAGACCCGTCCCGTCCCGGAAACTGACCCGAACCACCACCAAGTCGAAGACGTCGGAACGCCCCGGCTCACCACCACAGCCGGGGCGCCGGTGTGCGTCCGATCAGGCCGCCACGCCGAGGTAGGGCTTCCACAGCGGGTCCGCGTCCCCGGAGTGCACCAGCAACCGCCAGTGCGGGCCCCGCGGCGCCGTCGGCACCACCCGCAGCTGCCAGCCCAGCTCCTCCAGGAGCCGGTCGGCCTTGCGGTGGTTGCACTTCGCACAACACGCCACGCAGTTCTGCCAGCTGTGCGGACCACCCTTGCTGCGCGGCAGCACGTGGTCGATCGTCTCGGCCCGTCCGCCGCAGTACGCGCACTTGTAGCGGTCCCGGTGCATCAGCCCGGCCCGCGTCAGCGGCACCTGCGCCCGGTAGGGCACCCGCACGTACGTCGACAACCGGATCACCGACGGCACCGGCAGCGACAGCGTCGCCGCGTGCAACGTCAGACCGGCCGGGTCGCCGTGCACGACCTCCGCCTTCCCGCACATGACCAGCACCACGGCCCGCCGCAGCGGGAGCGCGGTCAGCGGTTCGAACGTGGCGTTGAGCAGCAGCACCCGCCGCCTGCCCATGGAGAACGTGCCGGGGCCGCCGGAACCGGCCGGATCCCGCCCTCTACGCTGACCCGAGGGTCGGCTCACGCGGCCGCCTCGCGGGGGTGGCCCACTGGGCTGAGGTCCGCCTCCGGGCGGCCCCTGACCCTGGTGAGCGCCCTGATCATGCGTAGAACACAGGGCTACCTCCGGCGCCTGCCCGCCCACCGCTTGGTCGGGGGCGCCGAGGGGGATCGGTTGTCGGTCTGGCACTCGACCACCTCCACCGGTGCAGCCATAGTCGACCACAGATCACACCCGATGCGCACCTGTGTTAGAAGACGTGTCCTGTGAAATTCGTTCGACGTCTGCGTGACGACGGGCGGAAACGGCCAGAAAGGGATCCCCGAGCCCCGTGACGCCGCTGCTCAACGAAGCACCCGAGTGCATCAACGAACCCGGCACCTGGTGCTATCAAGTGTTCCAGATCACGCACAACGAGTGGCTGGCGGCCTCCGCCAACTGGCTGATCGCCAAGCCGCTGCGGATCATCCTGATCCTGCTCGTCGCGATGATCATCCGGTTCCTGCTGCACAAGCTGATCGACCGGGTCACCACCATGCCGCGTGGCAACGGCGGGAAGCTGCCCACGATCCTGCGTCCCCTGCGCGAGCGCGCCCCCGACATCCTCGGCCCGGTCGTGGCCGAGCGGCGCCGCCAGCGGGCCAAGACGATCGGCTCGGTGCTCAAGTCGCTGACCTCGTTCGTCGTGCTCGGGCTCGCCGCCATCTACATCCTGGGCGAGCTGGGCATCAACCTCGGGCCGCTGCTCGCCTCGGCCGGTGTGGTCGGCATCGCGCTCGCGTTCGGCGCCCAGAACCTGGTCAAGGACTTCCTGTCCGGGATGTTCATGATGCTGGAGGACCAGTACGGCGTCGGTGACGTCGTCGACATCGGGCCGGCCACCGGCACGGTCGAGTCGGTCGGCCTGCGCATCACCACGATCCGCGACGTCAAGGGCACCGTCTGGTACGTCCGCAACGGCGAGGTGACCCGCGTCGGCAACTCCAGCCAGGGCTACGCGATCGCCCTGGTCGACGTGCCGCTGAGCTACAACGCCGACGTCGAGCGCGCCACCGCCGTCCTCACCGAGGCCGCCCACAGCGCCGCGACCACCGAGCCGCTGTCGGTCGACCTGCTGGAGGAGCCCGAGGTGCTCGGCGTGGAGAAGGTCACGCCGGAGAGCATCGAGCTGCGGCTGACGGTCAAGGTGCGGCCGGGCCGGCAGTGGGCCGTGCAGCGGCAGCTGCGTGCGGCGTGCCTCACGGCGCTGGAGGAAGCCGGCTTCCTGTCCGCCGCGACCACGGCACAATGAGAGGGTGACCGGTATGAGCGACCCCCAGTCCTTCTTCGAGGCCGTCGGCGGGGAACCGACGTTCCGCAAGATCGTCGCGCGGTTCTACGCCGAGGTGGCGAAGGACGAGGTGCTGCGGCCGATGTACCCCGAGGAGGACCTCGGGCCGGCCGAGGACCGGCTGCGCCTGTTCCTGATGCAGTACTGGGGTGGCCCGCACACCTACTCCGACCAGCGCGGCCACCCGCGCCTGCGGATGCGGCACGCGCCGTTCAAGATCGGCCCCATCGAGCGCGACGCGTGGCTGCGCGCGATGCGCGTCGCGGTCGACGAGGCCGGGCTGCCGGAGCCGCTGGAGACCCAGCTGTGGAACTACCTCGAGATGGCCGCCCACAGCATGATGAACAGCTGGGTCTGAGCCCCGCGCCCGCCTGAGCGGGCACGGGGCTCCCGGCGTCAGAGCTTGGCCAGCTCGTTGGCGAGCGGCTCCAGCACGTCCGGCGTGTGCGGCGGCGGCAGGTAGACGATCGCCAGGTCCAGGCCCTGCTCGCCGAGCGCGGCCGCCTCGTCGGCGACCTTCGCGTAGTCGAGGTCCGTGTCCAGCCGCACGTGGCTGGACAACATGATCTCCTTCGGGTCGCGGCCGATGTCGGCGCAGTGCTGGTGCAGCACGTCCCGCTTGCGGGCGAACTCCTCCGGCGTGCCGCCGACGAAGTTCCAGTGCTGGGCGAAGCGCGCCGCGGTGCGCAGGGTGCGCTTCTCTCCGCTGCCGCCGATCACGATCGGCGGGTGCGGGCGCTGGATCGGCTTCGGCTCGTTGCGGGCGTCGGTGAGCTGGTAGTACTCGCCCTGGAAGGTGGTCGTCTCCTGCGTGAGCAGGCCGACCAGCACCTCGCAGGCCTCCTCGAACCGGTCGCTGCGCTGCTTGACCGTGCCGAGTTCCATGCCGTAGGCGCCGGACTCCTCCTCGTTCCAGCCGGCGCCGACGCCGATCTCCAGCCGCCCGTTCGACACGATGTCGAGCGTCGCGGCCATGTTCGCCAGCAGCGCCGGGTGCCGGTAGTGGATGCCGCTGACGAGCGTGCCCAGGCGCAGCCGCTTGGTCGCCTGCGCCAGCGCGGTCAGCGTGACCCAGCCCTCCAGGCACGGGCCGGTCGGGTCGGAGAAGATCGGGTAGAAGTGGTCGAAGGTCCAGCCGGACTCGAAGATCTCGATGTCGTCGGCCGCCTGCCACACGGCGAGCATGTCGGACCACTCGGTGTTCTGGGGTGAGGTCTTGAACGCGAAGCGCATGGTCGCGACCCTAGCGACCTGGAGCAGCTCCAGCGCAAGTCAGAACAGCAGCGGAAGCAACGCGTGCCGCCGCCGGACCACGGCACCGTAGCGGGCGTCCAGGCGCATCCACGAGTTCGTCGCCGTCACCCGGATGACGTCATCCGGAATGGACGAATCGAAGAACCCCATTCCGGACAGGGCGAACAGGCACCGCATCTGGACCTTGACCTCGACGTCGCCCTCGCTGACCGTCAGGACCGCCTGGTCCATCAGCGACGCCGGCGGGGTGCCGTGCGGGCCGGCGTTCTCCCGGGCCAGCGCGACACCGCGGTCGGTGAGCTCGCTGATCACCTTCGTCGGCAGCTCGTCGACCAGCTGCCACGGACCGGTGGCCGGCAGTTCGCTGTGCCACAGCAGGTCCCGCGGCGGGCCGGGATCCATCCGCTCGCCGCCGGCGACCGTGAGGGCGGCCAGCAGCTCGTTGCCGGACACCGTCACGTCACCAGGCTCGACCTCGCCGTGGACCGCGCGGGTCGCCAGGCAGTCGAACGGCGTGGACACCCACGCCTCGACGATGCCGCCACCGCGGTTGCGCAGCCGCACGGCGGCCTGGCCGTCCAGCCGCACCGCCCGGGCCACGAAGGCCCCGAGCGTCTCCCGGTCGCCCCGGTCGGGGACGCGCAGCTCGGTCACGCGCCCGCCTCCGTCAGCCGGGTCTGCAGGAACGCCCGCTCCTCCGCGGTCAGGCGGCGCGGACGGCTGGTGGTGACGTCGTAGGGCGCGAGGACGGTCTCGGCGGTGACCGCGACCGGCGATCCGGCGTCCGGGCCGTCGTGCACCCGGTAGTCCAGGGTCAGCGACGCGAACTTGAGGTCCTTCAGCGAGATCTCCACCCGGATCTCCTGCCCGTCCACCACGATCGGGGCGCGGTAGTGCACGGCCAGCTTGACCACGACCATGCCCTTCGCGAACTCCGCGAGCCCGGCGCGGCCCGCTTCGTCGAACAACAACGGCACGCGTGCCTCTTCGAGCAACGTCACCATGTTGGCGTGGTTGACGTGCCCGAACACGTCCATGTCCGACCAGCGGGGCCGCACCTTCGCTACGTACACCCCGATATTCCTACCTCACCGTGCTCCGCAGCTGGCGCGCGGCGACCGACAGCGTCGCGAGGTCGAGGCGGCCGGACTGGTTGATCTCGTCGAGCGACACCCTGGCCCGGGCCAGCCGGGAGGCGTTCGCCTTCTCCCACTGCGCGATCTTGGCGTCCGTGTCGTCCTCGGGATCGCTGTGCCGCAGCGCGTCCAGCGTGATCGCCCGCAGCGACGAGTACACGTCGTCGCGCAGGGCCAGCCGGGCCAGCGCGTGCCACCGGTTCCCGCGCTCCAGCGCGCTGATCGAGGTGAGCAGCCGGTCGACGTCGAGGTGGGCGGACAGCGCGTAGTACAGCTGCGACGCCTCCTCCGGGCTGCTCTCCGCGTCCACCCCGGCCTCGCGCACCGCCAGCTCGGCCACCTCGACGACGTCGAGCAGCCCGTAGGCGTCCAGCAGGACCGCGACCCGCAGCGCCAGCTCACGCGGCACCCCGGCCTCGGCGTAGCGGTCGGCCTGCTCGCGCACGGCCTCGGCTTCCCGGCCGCGCAGGAGCGTGTCGACCTTCGGCGCCAGCTCGGCGACGACCGGACCGAAGCGCGAGATCTCCGCGCCGACGGCCAGCGGCTGCGGCCGGTTGGCGAGGAACCAGCGCGCGGCCCGGTCCAGCAGCCGCCGCGACTCCAGCATCATCGCGTCCTGCACCTCGGTGGGCGCCGAGTTGTCGAGCGCGTGGATGTCGTTCCACAGGGCGTTGAGGTTGAACACGCGCGTGACGATCGTGTACGCGCGCACCGCGTCGGTGGCGGTCGCGTTCATCTCCTCGGCCAGGCGGTAGGCGTAGGACACGCCCGCCCCGTCGACGACCTCGTTCACCAGCAGCGTCGTGATGATTTGGCGGCGCAGCGGGTGCTCGCCGATGCGGTCGGCGAACCGCTCGCGCAGCGGCTTCGGGAAGTACTCGGGCAGCCGCCGGGCGAACACCTCCGCGTCCGGCAGGTCGCTGGCCAGCAGCTCGTCCTTCAGCTCCAGCTTCACGTGCGCGAGCAGGGTCGCCAGCTCCGGCGAGGTGAGGCCCTCACTGGCCTTCTCCAGCGCCTGGAACTGCTGCTTGCTCGGCAGCGCCTCCAGCTTGCGGTCCAGCGCCCCGGCCTTCTCCAGGCTCGCGACCAGCCGCGCGTGCACGGGCAGCATCTGCGGCGCGTGCGCCCGGCTCACGCCGAGCACCGCGTTCTGGTGGTAGTTGTCCGCGAGCACCAGGCGGCCGACCTCGTCGGTCATCTCGTGCAGCAGCTCGTTGCGCTGCTCGCGGTCCAGTGCGCCGCTGCCGACCAGGTGGTCGAGCAGGATCTTGATGTTGACCTCGTGGTCGGAGCAGTCCACCCCGGCGGAGTTGTCCAGCGCGTCGGTGTTGATCTTGCCACCGGCGCGGGCGAACTCGATGCGGCCGCGCTGGGTCAGGCCCAGGTTGCCGCCCTCGCCGACCACCTTCACCCGCAGCTGGTTGCCGTCGACGCGCACCGCGTCGTTGGCCTTGTCCCCGGCGTCGGCGTGGGTCTCGGTCTCGGCCTTGACGTAGGTGCCGATGCCGCCGTTCCACAGCAGGTCCACGGGCGCCAGCAGGATCGCGCGGATCAGGTCGGCGGGGGCGAGCTGGGTGACGTCGTCGGCCAGGCCGAGCGCCTGACGCACCTGCGGCGACACCGGGATCGTCTTGGCGCTGCGGGAGAACACGCCGCCGCCCTCGCTGATCAGCGAGCGGTCGTAGTCCTCCCACGACGAGCGCGGCAGCTCGAACAGGCGCTTGCGCTCGCGGAACGACGCCGCCGCGTCCGGGTTCGGGTCGAGGAAGACGTGCAGGTGGTTGAACGCGGCCACCAGCCGGATGTGCTCGGACAGCAGCATGCCGTTGCCGAACACGTCACCGGCCATGTCCCCGATGCCGACGACCGTGAAGTCCTGGGTCTGGGTGTCCACGCCCAGCTCGCGGAAGTGCCGCTTGACGCTCTCCCACGCGCCGCGGGCGGTGATGCCCATGGCCTTGTGGTCGTAGCCGACCGACCCGCCGGAGGCGAACGCGTCGCCCAGCCAGAAGCCGTAGGCCGCGGACACCTCGTTGGCGATGTCGGAGAAGGTCGCGGTGCCCTTGTCGGCCGCCACCACGAGGTAGTTGTCGTCGCCGTCGTAGCGCACGACGTCCCTGGCCGGGATCGTGCGGCCCTCGACGAGGTTGTCGGTGAGGTCGAGCAGGCCGGAGATGAACATGCGGTAGCAGGCGATGCCCTCGGCCAGGTGCGCGTCGCGGTCCACGCCCGGGTCGCCGGTCGGGACCGGCGGGCGCTTGACGACGAACCCGCCCTTCGCGCCCACGGGCACGATCACGGCGTTCTTCACCGCCTGCGCCTTGACCAGGCCCAGGATCTCGGTGCGGAAGTCCTCCCGGCGGTCCGACCAGCGCAGGCCACCGCGGGCGACCGAGCCGAAGCGCAGGTGCACACCCTCGACGCGCGGCGAGTACACGAAGATCTCGAACCGCGGCCGCGGCTCCGGCAGGTCCGGCACGCTCTTCGGGTCCAGCTTGAGCGCCAGGTACGGGCGCGGGCGGCCGTCGGCGTCGGTGACCCGGTAGTTGGTGCGCAGCGTGGCGCAGATGACCGACAGCAGGCGGCGGAGGATGCGGTCCTCGTCCAGGCTGGTGACCGCGTCGATCATCGCGGAGATCTCACCGACCAGCGCCTCGGTCTGCTCGTCCGCGTCCGGGTCCGTGGTCAGGTCGAAGCGGTGCTCGAACAGCTTCACCAGCATCTTGGCGATGTCGGTGTGCGCGAGGACGGCGCGCTGGATGTACTCCTGCGAGTACGGCGTGCCGGCCTGGCGCAGGTAGCGCGAGTAGGCGCGCAGCACCGCGGCCTGGCGCCAGGACAGCCCGGCGCGCAGCACGAGGGCGTTGAAGTCGTCGACCTCGCAGTCGCCCCGCCACGCGGCGGCGAAGGCGTCCTGGAAGCGCTCGCGCAGGTCGCGCTCGGCCTCGCCGAGGTCGGTCAGGCCGATGCGCAGCCCGAAGTCGTAGACCCAGGACCGGGTGCCGTCCCAGCGGCGCAGCTCGTAGGGCCGCTCGTCGACGACCTCCAGGCCCATCCGCTGCAGGACGGGCAGCACGGCCGACAGCGTGACGCCCTCGCCGAGCAGGTAGAGCTTGAACCGCCGCTCCCCCGGCTCGGCGCCGTCCGGCGTGTAGAACGACATGGCCAGGTCGTCCGGGCCGGTCAGGCTCTCCAGCTTGCGCAGGTCGGCGAGCGCCTCGGTGGCGGTGAAGTCCTCCTTGTACGCCTCGGGGAAGATGCCCGAGTAGCGCTGGCCGAGCTCACCGGCCGACTCCTCGCCGAGGGTGGCCGTGGTGCGGGCGGCCTCGCCGGCGCGCTCGCGCCGTTCCGCCAGGATCGCCTCGACCATCAGATCGTCCCAGTTGCGCACCGCGGCGTTGAGGCGTTCCTGGATGCGCAGCACGTCCGGCTCGACGCGCGTGGCCGGGTCGGTGTGGACGGTGAAGTGCACCTGGGCGAGCGCGGTCTCGCCGACGCGCGTGCCGTACTCGAGGTGGGTGCCTTCGAGTTCGGCGAGCAAGACTTCCTGCATCGCCAGGCGCGAGCGGGTGGTGTAGCGGTCGCGCGGCAGGAACACCAGGCACGAGTAGAAGCGGCCGAAGGTGTCGCGGCGCAGGAACAGCCGCAGGCGGCGCCGGTCGGACAGGGTGATGGCGCCGATGGCGGTCGAGTAGAGCGAGTCGAGGTCGGCGGAGAACAGGTCGGCGCGCGGCCAGTTCTGCAGGACCTCCAGCATGCGCTGGCCGGAGTAGGACTCCATCGGGAAGCCGGCGCGGTGGATGACCTCGCACACCTTGCGGGAGATGACCGGCACGTCGAGGACGTCCTCGTGCAGCGCGGAGGTGGTGAACATGCCGAGGAACCGGTGCTCGCCGGTGACGTTGCCGCGCTCGTCGAACGTCTTGACGCCCACGTAGTACGGGTAGACCGGACGGTTCACTGTGGACGGTGCGCTGGCCTGGGTGAGGACGAGCAGGTGCGGGGCGAGCGCGGTGGCGGCCATGTCGGGGCCGGCGGTGAGGCTGCGGGCGGCGAGGCTGTCCTGGCGCAGCACGCCGAGCCCGGACGCGAGGGCGGCGCGCAGGGCGGGTCCGTCGGTGCCCGGGTCGGGGTCCTCGACCAGTTCGTAGCGGCGGTAGCCGAGGAACATGAAGTGGCCGTCGGCGAGCCAGCGGAGGAGGTTCGCGCCCTCGGTGACCTCGTCGTCGGGCAGCGGCGGCGGGGTGGCGTCGAGTTCGGCGGCGAGGCTTTCCGCGGCCTGGATCATCTTGTCGGTGTCCTCGACGACCTCACGGACGTCGCCGAGGACGGAGGCGAGGTGGGTGCTCAGCTCGCGGCCGCGGTTGGGGTCGGTGATCAGGTCGATCTCGACGTACATCCACGATTCGACCATCGCGCCCTCGGGCGGGTTGGCGACGTCGGCGGCCGGGTGGACCTTGACGAGTTCGCCGGTGATGTCCCGCGTGACGGCGACGATGGGGTGCACGAGGCGCTGGACCTGGACGCCGTCGCGGGCGAGCTTGGCGGTGACCGAGTCGACCAGGTAGGGCATGTCGTCGGTGACGATCTGGACCACGGTGGCGTCGCGGGTCCACCCGTCCTCGGCGGTGGTCGGGTTGAGGAGGCGGACCGCGGGGCCCCCCGGCACGCGGTTGCGCGCGAACTCCTGGTGGGACCGGACGGCGCCGACGAGGTCGACGGGGTCGTCGCCGAGGATCTCGTCGGCGGGGATGTGGCGGTAGTAGAGGCGGATGAGGTCGGCGATGTCCGGCGCGTGCCGGGCCGCGGCTTCGATCAGCTCGTCGCGGATCTGCTCCGGGCTGGCAGGGCGTAGACGGTCGGTTCCGGACGTGGTCCCGGGGCGGACGGACACTCTTGACGAGCTCATCTCAGGCAACTCTCCACCGAGTCTGATCGCGCGCATGACGCTGAACGAACACCACCATAACCAGCCCGAAAAACCCACTGACGCCCGACCGCCGGATCGTAGAATCGATGCACAATCGAGGCGGATTGGCACAGGGATGGAAGCGGGTTTTCACGTTGGAGGGATGGCCGAGGGCAGGCCCCCCGAAACACGATGGCGACCCCTCGGCGCACGGTGCGCCAGCCGCTACGGCACGTTCCCCCGGCTACGGCGGCCAGGTTTCGCGACGCCCTTCCACCCCGGCTCGCCCCAGCCCGACGGCAGCGACGCCACCCCACGAGCTCGCCCCGCCAACGGCGGCAGCCACGCCCCGCCACAACCTCGGCCCACCAACGGCGGCAGTCAAGCCGCAACTTCACCCCGTCAGCGGCCTCACACGGCCCATACCACCGTGGCGGCCGTTCTCGTCACCGAGCACTTCCGTCGCTACGCCCTGGACCACCCGTCGACTGAAGCCAAGCCACCCCAGCGGCGGCACCCGGCTCCCCCGCGATGCCAACCGGCACCCGGCGCACTACCGCTACGCACGGCCGCACCCCAGCCACGCCACAGTGCACCCTCAACCCTCGACACCGCGGAAACCAGCGTCCGGCTCACAGCCGTTGCGGCCACGGCCGCGCAACCGCGGTGAAGGTCAGCCGTTGCGTTCACAGCCGCAGCCGCCGGTGAAAGGTCAGCCGTCGCCGCGGTCGCGGCCGTTGCCCGACTCGCAGCCGTCGCGCCCACAGCCGCGCAGCCGCCGGTGAAAGGTCAGCCGTCGCCGCGGTGGCGGCCGTTTCCGGGCTCGCTGCCGTTGCGTCCGTGGCCGTTGACCGGTCGCGGCTCGGACGATGATTGGTTGCCGAGTCGCTTCACGAGGGCCGCCGCGCTCGCGGTGGGCGCCTGGTGCTCGGCGAGCGCGCGGGCGAGCAGGTCGGCTAGGCCGGCGTCCTCGGGCAGATCGTCGTCCGGCACGCCGGTCAGCTCGGTGCGGAACGGCTCGCCGAGATCGTCGTCCCGCAGCACGGGCGCGTTCGTGAACGGGGTCTCCGACGTGCTGCTGCTGGTGGCCGGTTCGCTGTCCGTGCCGGAGAAGTCGTCCCACGGCGCCAGCGACGGTGGCAGCCGCAGGCGAGGCAACCAGTTGTCGATGACCGGCACGCTCGGCGCCGGCTCGTTCTCGCCGCGAACCTCGGGCTCGGAAGCGCTGTCCGAACGCGCAGCCGGAGCGACCTCGGCGCGGCTGACCGGCTCCGCCTCCGCACTCAACCACGACTCGCTGGAGGCGTCACCGTCGTCCCGCGCGGCG
The DNA here is from genome assembly GCF_003385175.1 of Amycolatopsis ruanii. NCBI lineage: Bacteria > Bacillati > Actinomycetota > Actinomycetes > Pseudonocardiales > Pseudonocardiaceae > Amycolatopsis > Amycolatopsis ruanii. The sequence continues at coordinate 54,646 of NZ_PQHY01000028.1, read as the reverse complement.
AACTCCTCACGCCCGTCGGGCTCACGGCTCACGCCGCCGCGTCCAGCAGAATCGCGGCCAGTCTCCGCACGCCCGCCGAACTCACGGCCCGCGTCGCCGAGGCCAGCACGCCCACCGGACTCCCGGCCCGCGTCGCCGAGGCCGGCACGCCCACCGGATTCCCGGCCGGCATCGTCCAGGCCAGCACGCCCACCGGACTCCCGGCCGGCGTCGCCGAGGCCAGCAAAGTCCCGGCCGACATCCGCGCGCTCACCGAACTCACGGCCGTTGTCCCCGCGTCCATCGCGGCCGGCCTCCGCGGGCGCCATGGAGGCGCCGAGCGTGTCGTCCCCGGCGCGGCGGCGTCCGGCGGTCTCGGGGCGTCCCGGCTCACCCGTTCCGGCTGCGCGGCGGCGACCGCCACCCGCCCCGGTGCTGACGCCCAGCCTGTCCAGCACGCTCCGCGCCGCGACCGACCCGTGCTCCGAGTCGTGCCGCGTCTTCCGGGCCGCCCGCGTCTCGGCGCGCTCGGAGCGCGAAACCGCCACGTCCTCCGACGTCACGTCGTCCCGCGACGCAACCTCTTCGGACCGCCCGTCCGGCTTGTCCTCGGCCCGCCGACGCCCCGCCGATCCCTCACGCGATCGATCCGGCAGCGCCTTCACAACCGCGTCCCCCAGCCGGGACACATCCACGACCGGTTCGGACCGCCGGTACCGCACCACGTCCGAAGCCTCGGACCGCGATGCCGCCGCAGCATCCTCCCGCGGCTTCTCGGACTCACGCTGCTCGGACCGCGACGCCGTCACGACCTCGTCCGAGCGCGATGTCCGGCCGCGCTCCTCGGACCGCGAGCCTGGAATGGTGTCGTCCGATCGCGAAGCCCGCACCACGTCTTCGAAGCGCTCGGTCTTCGCGACCTCCGCCGGCCGCTCGTCGGCGGGTTCGGGCGCCAGCGACCAGCTCGGCCGGGCGCTCTGCGGCCGAGCCTGTTCCGCCGCCTCACGCGGTCGCGGCGTCTCCTGGCTCGTCGCCTCGATGCTCGCCGGCTCGGGAACCGACAACGGCGCGACCGCAACCGAAGCGGTCGCAACCTCGCTCGCCGGCACCGACCCCAGGACGTGGTCGAGATCGACATCGGCGTGCCCGCCGCCACCGAACTCACCGGCCAGCAGGCCCACCGCCTGACGCCGGGCACGCGCGTGGATGTGCTCGGCGGCCCGGGCCAGCTGCAGGCACTCGATCGCCTCGGCGTACCGGCCGAGGCGCTCCTCCACGTGCGCCAGCTCAGTCCACAGGCGCGCGGTCAGCGCGTGCAGCTCGTGCCGCTCGGTGGCGTGCACGGCGTCACGCAGCATCCGCGCGGCCGCCTCCACGCTGCCAGAGGGCAGCAGGACCCGGGTGGCGATCGCCATCCGGAGCCACCCGGCCGGCGCGACGGACGCCGCACGGGCCGGCTCGTCCAGTACCGGTCGCGCGAGGTCCAGCGCGTTGGTGCCGTCCCCGCGGTCGAGCAGCGAGCAGACGAGCTGGAGCACCAGCCGGATCCGCACCACACCACCGTCGTGCTGCGCGTCCTCCAGCTGTTCGAGGAAACCGAGCCCCGTCCGCGCCGCGTCGGCCGCGCCGATGACGTCCCCGTGACGCCGCCGGTGCGCCGACACCGCGACCCGCAGCAGCGACCGCGCCAGCAGCCGCCCGTCACCGTCGAGGTCGTCGTCCGCCCCGCACAGCCGGTCGGCCTCGGCGAGGGTCCGGTCGAGTTCCAGCTTGCGCCCGAACTGCGACAGGCACCCGACCAGCTGGCTCAGCGCCGCCGCCTTGCGCGCGCCACCGAAGCCGGACGCGTCCAGCACCGGCCGCAGCGCGGCGAGCCCGGTCAAGGGCGCGCCGACACTGCGCGCACACACGGCGAGGTCGGTGCGCAACTGGGCCGCGAGCGTCGTCTGCCCCGTGTCCTCCGCGGCACGCAGGGCAGCCACGGCACGGCCCACCGTCGGCGCCCGCAGACCGAGACGAACCCGCGCCGACACCGCGAGCCCCTCGCCACGGACCCACAGCTCCTCCGCTCCGGCCGCCTCGGCCAGGGCAGCGGCCCGCTCACCGAGCACGAGCGCCAGCTCGGGCGCGCGCAGCTCGAAGTCGGCCGCCTGGCCGAGCAACCGCTCGACCGCCGCGATCTCGGCGCTCCGGCCGCCGTCCTGCGGACGCGAACCGGTTCGGCTGTGCTGGGTGGCTACCAAGGGGACTCCGCTTCCGTGTCGGCTCGAGCGTGCTAGCACGGGGCTTCCCCGCTCAGTCGCGCGTCAGCTTGCGGTGTGTCACCCGGTGCGGCCGGGCCGCGTCCGGTCCGAGCCGCTCCACCTTGTTCTTCTCGTAGCCCTCGAAGTTGCCCTCGAACCAGAACCACTTGGCCGGGTTCTCGTCCGTGCCCTCCCACGCGAGGATGTGCGTCGCCACGCGGTCCAGGAACCACCGGTCGTGCGAGATGACCACGGCACAGCCGGGGAACTGCTCCAGCGCGTTCTCCAGCGAGCCCAGCGTCTCGACGTCCAGGTCGTTGGTCGGCTCGTCCAGCAGGATCAGGTTCCCGCCCTGCTTGAGGGTCAGGGCCAGGTTCAGCCGGTTGCGCTCACCACCGGAGAGCACACCCGACGGCTTCTGCTGGTCCGGCCCCTTGAACCCGAACGCGCTGACGTAGGCGCGCGACGGCATCTCGGTCTGCCCGACGTTGATGTAGTCGAGCCCGTCGGACACCACCTCCCACACCGTCTTCTTCGGGTCGATCCCGGCCCGATTCTGGTCCACATAGGACAGCTTGACCGTCTCGCCGATCTTGACCTCGCCGTCGTCCGGCTTCTCCAGCCCGACGATGGTCTTGAACAGGGTCGTCTTACCGACACCGTTCGGCCCGATCACGCCGACGATGCCGTTGCGCGGCAGCGTGAACGACAGGTCGTCGATCAGGACGCGGTCCTCGAAGCCCTTCTTCAGGTGCGAGACCTCGACGACCACGCTGCCCAGCCGCGGCCCCGGCGGGATCTGGATCTCCTCGAAGTCCAGCTTGCGGGTGCGCTCGGCCTCCGCGGCCATCTCCTCGTAGCGGTCGAGCCGGGCCCGCGACTTGGTCTGGCGCGCCTTGGCGTTGGACCGCACCCAGTCCAGCTCGTTCTTCAGGCGCTTCGCGAGCTTGGCGTCCTTCTTGCCCTGGACCTCGAGGCGTTCGCGCTTCTTCTCCAGGTACGTGGAGTAGTTGCCCTCGTAGCCGACGACGCGGCCGCGGTCGAGCTCCATGATCCACTGGGCGACGTTGTCCAGGAAGTACCGGTCGTGGGTGACGGCGAGGACGGCGCCCGGGTAGCCGGCCAGGAACTGCTCCAGCCACAGCACGCTCTCCGCGTCCAGGTGGTTGGTGGGCTCGTCGAGCAGCAGCAGGTCGGGCTTCGACAGCAGCAGCTTGCACAGCGCCACCCGGCGGCGCTCACCACCGGAGAGGTGGGTGACCGGCTCGTCCGGCGGCGGGCAGCGCAGCGCGTCCATCGCCTGCTCGAGCTGGGAGTCCAGCTCCCAGGCGTCGGCGTGGTCGAGCTCCTCCTGCAGCCGGCCCATCTCCTCCATCAGCTCGTCGCTGTAGTCGGTGGCCAGCAGCTCGGCGATCTCGTTGAAGCGGTCGAGCTTCACCTTGATCTCGCCGAGGCCCTCCTCGACGTTGCCGCGCACGGTCTTGTCCTCGTTGAGCGGCGGCTCCTGCTGCAGGATTCCGACGCTCGCGCCCGGCTGGAGGAAGGCCTCGCCGTTGCTCGGCTGATCGAGTCCCGCCATGATCTTCAGCACGGTGGACTTGCCGGCACCGTTCGGACCCACGACACCGATCTTGGCGCCCGGGTAGAACGCGGTGCTGACATCGTCGAGGATGACCTTGTCCCCGACGGTCTTGCGCACCTTTTTCATGGTGTAGATGAACTCGGCCATGCCCACGATCGTAGAGCCGTGTCACGCGCGACCGAACGCCGGTCACCATCCCGCGACGGACAGTCAACCCCCCGTCACCGTGGAGAACCTCCGGCGCGTCACGGGCCCTGCCCTCCCCGCGGCCCGGCCAGCACCGGCGCGCGGGCCCCGACGGGCCGGTTCTCCAGGGCTTCGTCGGTGAGGCAGGCAGGGTCCCACAACGGGATCTGGGACGGCACATCGGGTTCGGCCCCGGGACCCCGCCTCAGCGAGACGCCGCACTGGGCGAGGTTGGGCCCGAGCGCGAAAGCCTCGAGTTCAAGTTGAGCACGAGACCCGTCGACGTCCGGATCGCCGGTGTGCAGCCGCCCGTTGACCACCACGGGATCGCCCCGGCGCAACGCCTGCGCCGCCGAGGCCGCCAGTGCGCGATGGCACACCACCCGCACCGAGAACCGCCTGCCCGGCACCCACTCCTGTCTGCGCCTGTCGAACCGGCGCTCGTCACTGCGTGCCCAGAAGATCGCCAGCTCACGCCGGTCCTGCCCGACCCGCTTGACCGTGATGTCGCTGGTCATCGTGCCCACCAGGGTCACCATCGTCTCCCCGATCGCCATCGCCGTTCTCCTTCTCACTCGTCGTCACCGGCCTGACACCAGAGTGCCCCGGGAACGAGCGATGGGGAGAGCGAAAGCGAAATCGGCCGAAATCTGTGGATGGTTTCGCGCCGTGTGGACAACTCGCGGGGAAAACCGTTCGTGGCACCGAAAATGTCGGTGGCGTGTGCTAGGGGCGGGGCTTGCCCTGGTCCGCCATCTGCTTGAGCATCGCGTTGTAGGCCGCCAGCTCCTGGTCGCCGCTGGCCTCCTCCCGGCGGTCCTTCCGCTTCGCCTCCCGCGCGTCCGCCCGCGACCACTGCACGAGCAACGCGATCAGCACCAGCAGCACCGGCACCTCACCGGACGCCCACGCGATCCCGCCGCCCAGCCGCTGGTCCGCCAGCAGGTCGGACACCCACGGCAGGTGCAGCGCGTGGTAGAAGTTGTCGCCGATGATCGTCTGCTTCGACATCAGGATCACGCCGAAGAAGGCGTGGAAGGGCATGGCGGCGAACATCATCCCGAGCCGGCCGAGGTGCGGCAGCCGCCGCGGAGCCTGGTCGACGCCGATCACCGGCCAGTAGAAGACGTAACCGGCGAGGAGGAAGTGGGCGTTCATCAGAAGGTGTGCCCAGTGGTAGTTCAGCGCCGCGTCGAACAGGCCGGAGAAGTACAGCGCGTAGAACGAACCGACGAACAAGGCCAGCGCGACGATCGGATGGGTGAGCACCCGGGACACCGGTGAGTGCACTGCCGCCAGGAGCCACTCGCGCGGCCCCGGCGGGGCGTCCCGGCCCGCCACCGGCAACGCCCGCAGCGCGAGCGTCACCGGCCCGCCCAGGACGAACAGCACCGGAGCGATCATCGACAGGAGCATGTGGCTGCCCATGTGCACGCTGAACATCGCCGGCGAGTAGCGCCCGATGCCCGAGGACGTGGCGATCAGCAGCACGAAGCACCCCGCCAGCCACGCCACCGTCCGCCCCACCGGCCACTCGACCCCGTTGCGCCGCAGCCGCCGCAGGCCCGCCAGGTAGAGCGCGGCCAGCACGATCGCCGCCGTGCCGTAGATCAGGTCGAAGCGCCAGTCGAACAGCAGCCTCAGCAGGGTCGGCGCGCCGGGCAGGTCGTAGCCGATGAGCAGTTCCGTCGTCGACGGCTGCACGGCTTCCTGCGGCGGCGGGGTGCGGCCCAGCGCGGTGGCGATGCCGATCGTGACGAACATGATCAGCACCTCGACCGCGGCCAGCCGCAGCAACTGCCCGCCGCCCTGGCCGTCGACCACCGCCCGCACGCCGCGGCTGCGCTGCTGCTGGCCGAACACGCCGAGCACCAGCAACGCGACGATCTTCGCCAGGACGAGCAGGCCGTACTCGGTGGTGAGCAGGTCGGACAGGGGCAGCCGGACCAGCGCGTTGATCACGCCGGACAGGGCCATCACGATCCAGCAGACCAGCGCGAGCCGGGAGAAGCGGCGCGCCGCGAGCGACAGGTGCTCCCCGCGCCGCCAGCCGAGCGCGAGCAGCGCGACCAGGCCACCGACCCACAGCGAGGCGGCGATCAGGTGGTAGAGCAGGCTGTTCGTGGCGAGGTCGTGCGAGCCGCCGCTGGCCGAGTGGCCGGTCACGGCGACCGGGACGAGCCCGGCGACGGACAGCCCGAACAGCACCGCGGTCCAGCCCCAGGACAGCGCGAGGCGGCAGCCGAGCACCAGCACGAGCGCGATGGCCGCCGTCCACAGCCAGGCCTTGGGCTGCTCGATCGCGTCCACCAGGTCCAGCAGGACCTGCGGCGAGAACAGCTCGGTGACCGGCTTGCCCGCCGCGTCCGCCGCGGTGAACAGGACCGAGGCGAGTGCGGCGAAGAACCACACCCACGCGGCGATCCCGGCGGCGCGCAGGGCCGCGTACCCGTCACGCGCCAGGACGCCGGACTTCTGCGGCGGCACCAGGAACGTCGCGAGCAGCAGGGATCCCACGCACACGACCGACGCCGCGTCGGCGAGCACCCGGACCACGCCGACGCCGTACTGGGTGACGAGCCCGGGCTCGGGGAGGCCGGCGATCTGGTAGGTGGCCCCGCCCGACAGCGCGAGCAGCGCGACGGCCACCAGCGCCGCCAGCAACCCGCACACCAGGAGCAGCGGGAGGACGCTCACCCGGCGCCGGGTCGCGGTCTCGGAAACTTCGGAGGGCACACGTCGAGGGTAGGCCCGCGTCAAACGCGGAGTTCGGCAGCGGTCCGTTCACGGTGACCTGCGCGACTCGCGCCGGCGGCGGCCGGGGCGATGAGCGCCGCGAGGACCGCTACCAGCACGAACGAAGCGGACAGGGAGGTCAGCTGGGCGATACCGCCGATCAGCGGCGGACCGGCCAGGAACCCGGTGTAGGCGACGGTGGTGACGAACGCGATCTCCCGCTCCCCGCCGCTGCCGTCCGCACGCTTGCCCGCCTCGCCGGCGAGGCTGAGCGCGACCGGGAACGCGGCGGCCAGACCCATCCCAGCCAGGACGAACCCGGCAAAGGCCAGCGCGGCGATCGGGACCAGCGCGGACATCAGCAGGCCGGCGGCGGCCACGACCGCACCGATCGCGAGGGTGCGGGTGGCCCCGAGGCGGCGCTGCACCCACGCGCTGCCCAGCCGCGTCACGGCCATGGCCAGCGAGAACGCGGTGAAGGCCAGCGCGGCCGCGCCCTGACCGGCGCCGTGCTCGGTGACCAGCAGCAGCGCGGACCAGTCCGAGCTGGCGCCTTCGGCCATCGCGGAACACAGCGGGACCACGGCCAGCAGCCACAGCACCGGCCGGCGGGTGGGTGCCGTGGTCGCCGCGCGGGCGGGCCGCTCGGATCGGGGCACCGCCCGTGGCAGGCCGTGGTGGACGGCCAGCATCACGAGCGCCGTCACGACGGCGGCGACCAGGAAGTGCCGCTCGGGCGACCAGCGCAGCGCCGCGGCGAGCCCGGCCGCGGCCGACGCGACCAGGCCGCCGAAGCTGAACCCGGCGTGGAAGACCGGCATGATCGCCTTGCCGGTGCGCCGTTCGACGCTGACGCCGCCGATGTTCATCGCCACGTCGAGCCCGCCGTTGGCGAAACCGAGGCCGAACAGGGCGACCGCGAGCCACGCCACCGAACCTACGAGCCCGGTCAGGGGCAGCACGACGCAGGACAGCAGCGTCGCGGCGAGCATGACGGCACGCGCGCCGAACCGCTCCGACAGCCGGCCGGACAGCGGAGCCGCGAGGAGGAGCCCCGCGGTGCCCCCGAGCAACGCCAGACCCAGCTCGCCCGGACTGGCGCCCACCTGCTCGGCGAGGGCGGGCACACGCGGCGCCCACGACCCGTACACCGCGCCGTTGAGCGCGAAGACCACGAAGACCGCTGCCCGGTCGCTGACCACAATCACCCGTCCCACAATGACTTAAGCGCTTCAGAACGTCAACCGGGTTCTGGTTCGGTCTAGACTGCGGCGATGACCGGTACCCGTCGGCGCCGCCCGACGCTCGACGACGTCGCCAGCGCGGTGGGCGTGTCTCGGGCGACGGTGTCCAACGCGTACAACCGCCCCGACCAGCTCTCGGCCGGCCTCCGCGACGAAGTGCTGCGCGTGGCGAAGCGGCTCGGGTACGCGGGTCCCAACCCGACCGCGCGCAGCCTCGCCACCCAGCGGTCGGGCGCGATCGCCTTCATGCTCGACACCGGGTTGTCGGCGGCGTTCTCCGATCCGGCGTTGTCGATCACGCTCGACGCGCTCGCGAGCCGGGTGGATCCGGAGGGGCACGCGCTGCTGCTCCTGCCGGGCGGGCACGACGGCGGGCCGCGGGCGGACCGGGTGCTCGCGGCGCAGGCGGACCTCGCGGTGGCGTACTCGCTGGCGGACAACGCGCCGGCGCTGCGGGCGGTCAAGCAGCGCGGGTTGCCGCTGGTGGTGATCGACCAGCCGATCGTTCCCGGATCGGCGCGGGTGTCGACGGACGACCGGGGTGGCGCGACGGCCGCGGCCCGGCACCTGCTGGAACTGGGACACCGGCGGTTCGCGATCCTGTCCGCCCAGTGCCTGTCCGAGCCGCGCGGGGGTCCGCTGAGCGCGGCCGAGGCGGCGCAGAGCCGGTTCCTGGACAACCGGGAGCGGCTCGCGGGATATCTGGAAACGTTGGCGGCGGCGGGGACCGCCCCGGACGCGGTGCCCATCTGGGAGGTGTCGGGGCTGTCGCGGGAGGCGGCGATGCCCGGCGCGGCGCGCCTGCTCGACCGCGAACCGACCGCGCTGTTGTGCATGTCGGACGAACTGGCACTGGCGGCGCTGGCGGTGGCGCGGCAACGCGGTCTGCGCGTGCCGCGGGATCTGTCGATCGTCGGGTTCGACGACACCCCGCCGGCGGCGTGGTCGGATCCGCCGTTGACGACGGTGCGGCAGGACCTCGTGCGCAAGGGACAGCTCGCCGGGGAGCTCGCGTTGCACCTGCTCGCCGGGCACCGCGCACCGAAGCCGACCACATTGGACGTCGAACTCGTGGTGCGCGGTTCCACGGGTCCCGCCGAATAGCAGAAGATTCGCCCGCTCGGCAAGAGCGAGTTCGCGATCCTGTGGACAACTGCGGTTCGGCGGTCTCGATCGAGTTAACGGAACCTACTTATCCACACGAGTAGAAATCCCTGCTGACAAGCTTTCCCGCACCGGCCATTGTGGATCCCGGAACCGCGCAGTGCGGAAAACCCACTCACAGGGGAGATGAGAAATGTTCGGGAAAGTTCGCGCGTACCTGCCGAGAGTGCTCGTCCTGGCCGCGCTGGGACTGCTGACCGCGGGAGGCATCGCCGAGGCGGAAACCGCGCCGCCCGTGGGGTACGGCTGCGAGCAGGGCGAGTTCTGCGCGTGGTCGGAGGAGTTCTACGGCGGGGCGGTGCAGTTCCTCGACCTGCGCACCGCCAACCCGGGTGAATGCATCCCGCTCAGCGGTGACGCACGTTCCTTCGTGAACCGGCTGGAGCGCGAAGTGACGGTGTACCAGGGCGAGGACTGCTCCACCGAAGGTGACTTCACCACGTACCCGGGCGGCGGAACGTTCGTACCGCACGCACCGTTCGTCGTGCGGGCCATCCAGATCTGGGATTACTAGGCCGCATCCCCACGGACGGGGCCGGCGCCCGCTCGCTCCTGGGGACGTGAGTCCGAGCGGACGCCGGTCCGGGACCCGCACCGCGCGGTTCCCACCCGCGGGCGCGGCGCAGGCACACGGCGCGCCCGCGGGTCACCCAGGTCACAGCTGAGATGTCGGAGCCGCTGTCGTCAGGTTTGACGGACCCCGCTGTGGCCCGCTGCCTGGGAGCGGAGGCTAGTTCCCGTCCGGTTCAGGCGTGATCGGGTCGTGGTCTCTCCTGGCCTGATCGCAGTGGGAACTCGACGGTCGACTGTGGTCCCGGTAGGGATTCCGCTCTTCCGGAGCCGCCAGGGTGGGAAAGACCTACCGTTCACCGCGGACCCCGCGCGCTGGGTCCACTGCCTTGCCGTGGAGGTGATTCCGTCTGGTTCAGGCAATGTAGTCGGCCCTGTCCTGATCACAGTGGGAACTCGACGGTCAGCTGTGGCCCGGTAGAGGTTCAGCTCCTCCCGGAACCGCCAGGGGTGGGAAAGACCTACCGCTCGCCACAGGCCCCGCACACTGGGGACCACTGCCGTGCCGTGGAGGTGAGATTCCGGTCTGGTTCAGGCAATGTAGTCGCGGTCAGCTGCGCTCCCGGTAGGGGTTCAGCTCCTCCGGAGGCACGGCCGCCGCTGGGCGGGTGAGGATGGCCTGGATCCGCGCCGGGTCGACCTTCGGTGTGCGGTCGGCGGTGAGCAGTCCGTTGCGTTCCTGCTCGGTGTCGGTCAGCTGGGTGTAGCAGAAGCCGGCGAGTGCCGGGGACGACAGGACGGCGGTGACGAGCTGGTCCAGCCGGGCGACCAGCTCCTCCTCGTCGGCCACGGTCGAGTAGCCGAACCACTTCTCGTCCTCGGCGGGAACGTAGGAGAGGCCGCCGAACTCGGTGAGCATGACGGCGCGGGCCTCGGCAAGGTCGTCGAGCAGGAGGCGGCGACCGCCGGGCCGTCCGTCGGCCAGGGTGCGGCGCAACGTGTCGGTGTCGCCGTAGCGAGTGGACAATGCCTCGCCCATCGGGGCGTAGTCGTGCACGCCGACGATGTCGGCTTCCGGGATCTCCCAGCCGTCGTTGCCGATGACGGGACGGCTGGGATCGACACTCTTGGTGAGGTGGTAGAGAGATCGCACGAAGTGGGCTTGAGCGGGTGCCGAGGCGATGTCGGGAACGCCCCAGCTCTCGTTGACCGGCACCCAGGTCACGATGCACGGGTGGCTGCGGTCCCGGCGCAGGATCTCCAGCCACTCCCGGGTCAGCCGTTCGACGGCTTCGGGCGCGAACTCGTAGGCGTTCGCGGTCTCGCCCCAGACGAGCAGGCCGAGCCGGTCGCACCAGAAGAGGAACCGCGGATCCTCGGCCTTCTGGTGCACCCGGACACCGGTGAACCCGAGTTCCTTGATGAGCTCGACTTCCCGGCGCAGCGCGACCGCGTCCGGCGCGGCGAGGTGTGACTGCGGCCAGTAGCCCTGTTCCAGAACCATTCGCGGGTAGTACGGGAGGTGATTGAGGAGGAAGCGACCGTCGGTCACCCCGACCTCACGCAGACCCAGGTAGCTCGATGCGGCGTCGGACGGCGCTTCGGCGGCGTGCAGCTCCACCGCGGCGTCGACCAGTACCGGGTTCTCCGGAGACCACAGCAGGCGGGACCGGTCCTGACCGTGCCGCAGCGCGGGCACGGCGACGTCGAACCGGAACCGCCGCCGGTCGACGCGCACGGACTGCTCGGCCAGGATCTCGTCCCCGTGCCGCAGCACCACGCGGACCGTGACGGCCTCGCCCGGCGCCGCGGACAGCTCGCCCTCGCAGGAGACCGACGCACGGGTGAGATCCGGCGTCCAGTGCAGTTCGCGGAGGTGCAGGGCCGGCACGACCTCCGCCCACACCGGCTGCCAGATCCCCGTGGTGCGGTGGTACCAGATGTCGTGCGGCTCGGGGTGCCAGTCCTGCTTGCCCCGGGGCTGAGTGCCTTCGTCCGGCCGGTCTTCGGCCCGGAGAACGACGACTTGCGGACCAGTGGCCCGCAGAGCGGAGGTGATGTCGAAGGAGAACGGTGTCTGTCCGCCTTCGTGGCTGCCCAGGTGGATTCCGTTGACCCACACCGAAGCCGCGTAGTCCACGGCGGCGAAGTGCAGGATCAGCCGGTGGCCGTCGGGGATCGCCGGGGCGTCGAACTCGCGCCGGTACCAGACGACGGTGTGCGGTTCGGTCGCGTGCAGGCCGGAGAGTTCCGACTCCGGCGGGTACGGAACGGTGATCGTCCGGTCGAAGGGATCGGCCGAGGCGAACCATCGGCCGGCGAGGCCGCGATCGTCGTCGTCGAAGGCGAAGCCCCAGGAGCCGTTCAGGTCGAACCACTCGGGCCGGACGAGTTGCGGTCGTGGGCACAGACGGTCCGGGTCGGCGGCGATCATGACGAAAACCCTACGACAGGAAGGAGGATTGAGCATCGCACCACGAACTGCCCGCTTCGACGCCGTGACAACCGCGTTGGCCGTTCGCCGCGCAGAAAGGACGCCCGGCCGCGCCGTGATCCCCCGGTAGGCCTGTGGCCGCCACCTCCCGTGCCATCCCTTCCCAGGGACGACGCGGGGCTCTCAGGCAGGGGCACGCTCTCCGTCGGTCTCCGCGTCTGGGCGGGCTTCGGCTGGACGGCCGTATGCGCGGCCGTCGTTGCTGCGCTGGAGGAGGCCTTCGTCAACGAGGTAACGGCGAAGCGCGGCGTGGTCGTCGTGGATCGCGGCGAGCTTTTCGCGCACCTCCGGCTCCGTGTAGACACGTCCGGGCTCGAACCGCTCGGCGAGTTTCGAGAGCAGAGCCTGGCGAAGCTTGCCCGGACGAGGGATCGCGGTGAGCCGGCCGTGGTTGAACAGTGCTTCGAGCGGATCGGACGGGGGTCGGGCGAGCGAGTCGCGGAAGGCTTCCGGTACGGCTCGGTAGCGGTTCTCGCTGACCGTGACGATCCCGGCCGAGATGAGGCGCTTCGCGAGCTTGCCGGTGTGCCGGTCGTCGGCGACCGGGAGCCCGTCAGGTGCGGTGCAGATCCGGGCGAAGAGCATCAGACGTTCGGGGTCCGCCAGCGCGGAGACCAGCGCTTCCGGTGAGGCCATGGCCTCGACCGTACCTGCGGCCAAGCGACCGGCGAACCGGTTTTCAAGATCCGGATCCGGTTGGGGGGAGTGCGTGATCCGCCGACGGACCGGGGGCCGGTCCTGCCCGCGCCGCCGGGCGGCGAAGACACACCGCCGGCTGCCGGTCGCAGCAGGCAGCGAGGGCGCCCGCCACCGTCTCCGCAGGCAGCGAGGGCGCCCGCCACCGTCTCCGCAGGCAGCGAGGGCGCCCGCCGCAGTCCCCGCAGGCAGCGAACGCCCCACCGGCCTCGGAAGAGCGCGGGGCTGGCACGGCCACGTGCTCGCGCACCTCCCGCGGCTCATCGCCATCCGGCAGCGGCACGACAGAGCGACTGTGGCCATGGCGGCCCCTCGCCGGGGTTCCGCATCTCCAGGTCGAGCGGCGTCCCGGGCTCAGTGCGGTCGATCAGCGTCCAGAGTGCAAAGCGGCCGAGCGACCCCCGCGTGTCAAACCAGTGCCCGCGAACAGTGACGCCGGGCAACCGCCGTCAGGCGGCGACGTCCGCCACGATGCAGCTGATGTTGTCCGGTCCGCCTCCGGCGTTGGCCAGCTCGACCAGCTTCTGCACGGCCTCCTCCGGGTCCGGCACCGTCGTCAGCACCTCCGTCAGCTGCTCCGGCGTCGCGACGTCCGAGAGGCCGTCGGAACAAATGAGGTATCGGTCGCCGGCTCGGGTGTCGAGGACGAAGAGGTCCGGCTCGGGCTCGCCGGCGCCCTGCAGCGCCCTGGTGAGCACCGAACGCTGCGGGTGGCTCACCGCCAGCTCCGGCGAGATCCGCCCCTGGTCCACCAGCTCCTGCACCACCGTGTGGTCCCGCGTCACCTGCACCAGCTCACCCTCGCGCAGCCGGTACGCCCGCGAGTCGCCCACGTGAGCCACCGCGAACGACGCCCCGTCCCACGCCAGGACCGTCAGCGTGGTCCCCATGCCCTGCAGCCGGCTGTCCTCCTCGACCAGCGCCCGCAGACGGCGCCCCGCGTCGGAAACGGCTTCCGCCAGCGCCTCCACGCCGGCCTTCGCGGACTCGGCCTCGAGGCGCTCGTCCAGGGCGGCGATCGCGGCGACCGCGCCCGAACTGGCGACCTCACCGGCGACGTGCCCACCCATCCCGTCGGCGACGGCGAGCAGACGCGGACTCGTGTAGACCGAGTCCTCGTTCGCTTCGCGTCGCTGTCCGACGTCGGAAGCCACGGCGTAGGAAATCGTCAGCGGCCCAGGTTCCATACGTGAAGTAAAGCAGCGGGCCGCGAACCACGGCACAGCCTCACCCCGTCCAAGGCGCCATGCGCCACAATCACCGGGTGTGGTTCGCCGTCCTGGGTCCGGTCGAGGCGCGCTCCGCGGCCGGCGACCCCGTGCCCGTCGGCGGGCCACGACCGCGATCCCTCCTCGCCCTCCTGCTGCTCGACGCCGGTCGCGTCGTCGGCACCGACCGGCTCATCGACGGCCTCTACGGCGACGCCCCACCCGGCGACGCGGCCAACGCACTGCAGGCCCAGGTGTCCCGCCTGCGCCGCAAGCTCGGTGCCGGGGCACGCATCGAGTCCCAGTCCGCCGGCTACCGGCTCACGGTCGAACCCGATCGCGTCGACCTGCACCGCTTCACCCGGCTCGCCCGCGACGGCCGTCAAGCCCTGACCGGCGGCGAACCCGCCCGCGCGGCGAAGCTGCTCCGCGAAGCGCTGGACCTCTGGCGCGGCCCGGCGCTGGCCGACATCCGCGACGCCCCCTTCGCCGAAGCGCAGGCCGCACGCCTCGACGAGCTGCGCACCACCGCGCTCGAGGACCGCGCGGAAGCCGACCTCGCGCTCGGCGAATCCCGCGCGGTGATCGACGAACTCACCGAGCTGTGCGCCGCCCACCCCCTCCGCGAACGGCCCCGCGTCCTGCTCATGCGCGCGCTCGCCGCCAACGGCCGTCACGCCGAGGCGCTCACCGTCTTCGAGGACGCCCGCCGCACGCTCGCCGACGAACTGGGGGCGGACCCGTCCCCGGAACTCGCCGCCGCTCACCTCGCCGTGCTGCGCGCCGAACCGGTGCCCGAACCGCCGAAGCTCCCCGCCCAGCTCACCAGCTTCATCGGCCGCGAACCGGAACTGGCCCGCATCGCCGGCCTGCTCGCGACCGGACGCCTGGTCACCCTGACCGGCCCCGGCGGCGCGGGGAAGACCCGTCTGTCCATCGAGGCCGGTGGCCGGGCCGACGGCGAAGTGTGCTTCGTGGACCTGTCACCCGTGACCAGCGGCACCAGCGTCGCCCAAGCCGTCCTCACCGCGCTCGGCCTGCGGGAGACCGGTCTGTTCCCCGCCGCCGGGGCCGCGCCGGACCCGGTCGCGCGCATCGAGGTGGCGCTGACCGACCGCCGCATGCTGCTGATCCTCGACAACTGCGAGCACGTCATCACCGACGCCGCGAAGCTCGTCCACCGGCTCCTCTCGTCGGCTCCCGGACTGCGCGTGCTCGCCACCAGCCGCGAACCCCTGGGAATCACCGGCGAGGCCCTGTGCGCCGTGCCGCCGCTCGCTTCGCCTCCGCCGGCGACCAGCGCGGCCGAGGCGACCGGCTACGAGTCGGTGCGGCTGTTCACCGAACGGGCCGCCGCGGTGCGCCCCGGTTTCCGGCTCGACGACGACTCGGCCGCGCGGGTGCTGCGGATCTGCGCCGCGCTCGACGGATTGCCCCTGGCCATCGAACTGGCCGCGGCGCGCCTGCGGACCCTGCCCCTGGATCAGCTCGAGGCCCGTCTCGGCGACAGGTTCCGCCTGCTGTCCAGGGGCAGCCGCACCGCCGCGCCGCGGCACCAGACGTTGCGCGCGGTCGTGGGCTGGAGCTGGGACCTCCTCGAACCGGAGGAGCAGGACCTGGTGCGGCGCTTCGCGATCTTCGCCGGCGGCGCCACGGCGGAGGCGGTCGCGGGCGTCTGTGGACTGTACGAACCGGACACCGAGGACCTCCTGGAAAGCCTCGTCGACAAATCGCTCCTCGAGATGTCCGGCGACCGGTACCGGATGCTGGAGACGATCCGGGCGTTCAGCGGTGAAAGGCTGGATGAATCGGGCGAACGGGATGCGGTGGCACGCGCGCACGCCGAGCACTTCCTCGCTCTCGCCCAGACCGCCGACCCGCACCTGCGCCGCACCGAGCAGGTCGAGTGGCTCGCCCGTCTGACGGCCGAGCGAGCGAACCTGCACGGCGCGCTGCGCTGGGCGGTCGAGGAGGACACCGGGTTGGCGCTGCGGCTCGTCGGCGCGTTGTCGTCGTACTGGCGGCTGCTGGGCGTGCGCACGGAGATCGCGCCGCTGGCCGCGCGGCTGCTGGACAACCTCGGCGCGGAACCGCCGGACGGCCTGGCGGAGGAGTACGCACTGTGCGTGCTCAACGCCGCACCCGCGGAACCGCCGGGGCTGGACGAGCACCTGCGGCGCGTCGAATCGATCATGCGGTCGCTGGCGTGGCCGCTGCGTCAGCCGTACCTGCTCGTCTACTGGGCGCTGTTCGCCGGGCCGCCGGATCCGGCGAGCCGGCCGAACGAGCTGGAACAGGCCATGTTCGACGACGAGGATCCGTGGTTCCAGGCGCTGCACCACTTCTCGGCGAGCTACATCCGGCTGTTGAACGGCGACACCCCGGGCGCGGAGGAGACGTTCGGCAAGTCGCTCGAGCTGTTCCGCGAAATCGGCGACCGCTGGGGTACCGCGCAGGTGCTCGACGGGCTGGCCGAGCTCGCGGACCTGCGCGGTGACCGGGAGCGGTCGCTGGCGCTGACCGACGAGGCGATGGCCCTGCTCGGGCAGCTCAACGCGACGGAGGAGCTGGCCGAGCTGGGGGCGCGGCGGTCGGACCGGCTGCTGCGCGACGGTGACCTGACCGACGCCGAAGCCGGCTACCACCGCGCGGCCGACCTGGCACGGCGCGCGGGGGCGTCCACCGTGCTCGCCCTCACCGAGCGCGGGTTCGGCGAACTGGCCCGGCACCGCGGGGACTTCGCGCGTGCGCGGGAGCACTACGAGCGGGCGCTGGCCACGCTGGGCGCGGATTGGCAGAGCGACGCGGCGAGCGCGCAGACCCTGACCGCGCTGGGCCGGCTCGCCGAGGCGACGGGCGACCTGGCCGAGGCGCGGGCGCGGCACCGGCAGGCGCTGGACATCACGCTGACGCAGCACTTCCGCTCCAGCATCGCGGACGCGCTGGAGGGGCAGGCGGGGATGACCCTGCTCGACGGCGACGCCGAGGGGGCGGCCGAGCAGCTGGGGATGGCGGTAGCGCTGCGGGGCGCAGCGCGACCGGGCGACCAGGACGTGGCGGGCGTGGCGGCGGGGTGCCAGAAGCTGCTGGGCCCCGACGCCTTCGCCACGGCCTACGACCGCGGCGCGGCACTGCGCTACGAGGAGATCATCACCAGGCTCGCCCGGACCGACCACGGACACGAGAGCCCGGTGGGGTGACCCCGGGCGGGCGGCGGGGTGCAGAACCTCCTGCGGCGGGGGCACCTACGCCACCGCCTACGAACACGGCACGGCCCTACAAGGAGATCACCCGGCTCGCCCGGACCGACCACGGACACGAGAGCCAGGTGGGGTGACCCCGGGCGGGCAGCGGGTGAAAAAGCTCCTGGCGCCGGCACCTGCGCCACCGCCTACGAACACGGCACGGCACGGCCCTACAAGGAGATCACCAGGCTCGCCCGACCGACCACGGACACGACCACCGGGTGGGGTGACCGGCCGGACACCTGGACACGACGGGCGCCGCCCGGCCACGCAACCGTGGACGGGCGGCGCGGCGGGGATCGCCCGGCCGAGGGATGCCCGCTGCGGCAGACATGGGGTGCTCGGAAGAACCTCGGCGCCGATGCTTGCCACCGTGGCCGTCGCCTCGTCCTGAACCGGGTACGTCGCGGCTGGGGCCCGGCGGCCGCGTCGGGCAACCCTCACATCCCGTAGTCCTTCAGTTTCAGCGTGTTCGCCGCCTTCAGGGTCATCCTGTCGAAGACTCCCGAGAACATCCGGGTCGTCAGCATGCGGTGCGACTGGTTCCGCAGCCACAGCCCACGCGCCGTGCGCGGGGCCAGGAACGGGCCGGTTCCCTTGGCCTGCTTGGCACCCGCCTCGGCGGCCGGGCGTACCGCCGCCTCGTACCGCGAGAACGCCAGCCGGTGGTCGCCCGCCGCCGCGAACAGTTCGCCCGCCAGTACGTACGCCGCCATCATCGCCAGGCCCGTTCCGCTGCCGCCCGGGCCCACGCCCCATCCCGCGTCGCCGACCAACGCCACCCGGCCGCTCGTGTAGCGCGGCAGGTACACGTGCGCCAGCTCGTCGAAGTACAGGTCAGTGGCGGCGTGCAATCCCTCCAGCAGGCGCGGCACCTCCCAGCCGACCCCGGCGTAGACCTCCGCGATCACCTTCTTCACCTGGGCCTCGTCCTTGCGGTCGTAGCTCAGGCCGTCCGCCGCGAAGACGAAACCGACGCTCGCCGGGCCGTCCGGGTCCTGCGCGGCGTACGTCACGCCCCGGCCGAGCACGTTGTAGATCAACCCGGTGTGGTCCAGCCGCAGGTGGTTCGGCGCGCTGAAACCCGCGCACGCGTACCCCATCTCGGTCCGGAACCGCGACTCCGGGCCGAACGCCAGCGCCCGCACACCCGAATGCAGCCCGTCCGCGCCGATCACCAGGTCCACGGTCCGCGGGGCGCCGTGGGCGAACGTCACCTCGACACCCGAACCGGTCTCGGTCAGGGACGTGATCCAGTCGCCGAACACGTACTCCGTCCGGTCCTTCGTCGCTTCGTACAACACGCGGCTCAGGTCGCCGCGCTGGATCTCCACCTCACCGCTGATCATCGACGCCGGCAGGCTCGCCACGCGCCGGCCGGAGGCGTCCAGGATGTGCTGCTCCCCCATCGCCGTCTGGTGCGCGCGGATCTCCTCCAGCAACCCCATCCGCCGCAGCACCTTCATCTGCTCGCCGCGGAAGTCGACCGCCTGCCCGCCCGCACGCAGCGCGGGCGCCCGCTCGACCACGGTCGTCGAGTACCCCAGGCGGTTCAGCCAGAACGCCACGGACGGGCCGGCGATGCTCGCACCGGAAATCAGCACTGTCTTGCTCATCGGGACTCCTCCACTCGGTTGCCCCGAGCTTCGCGAGGAGCGCTGACCGCCGGCTTACCGTCCGCTGACCGGCCGCGCGTGCACGTGCCAGTGACCGGTCACCACGAACCCGCACCGCTCGTACACGCGCTGCGCGCCGGTGGGGTTCTCGCTGTCCACGCCGAGCACGGCACGCCGGTATCCGCGGGCGCGCGCCGCCCGCAACGCGGCGGCGACCAGGCTCCTGGCGGCACCGCGGCCACGCGCTTCCGGAAGCGTGCCGACGTACTCGACCACCACCTCCCCGTCGGCGGCACCGCGCTCGAGGCACAGCACCAACGCGATCACCCGATCGCTGTCGAGCAGCAGGAACGACAGGTCCGGCTGGAAACCCGCGCTGCCGGTCACCCAGTGGCGGAACAGCTCGGGCGTCAAGGCCGTGCTGGCGAAGTGCTCCCGGAACGCCTCGTTGAGCGCGAGCCGGGTCGCCTCCTCGTACCGCGCCTCGTACGGCACCGGCTCGACCGTGGACTCGATCGGCGGCAACGCGGACAGGTCCGCGGCCATGTCGGCGATGGTGCGCACCACCTCGTACCCGCCCCGGCACAGCACCGACGCGTACCACCGCTGGTTCTCGTGCGCCGCGGCGTGCAGTTCCAGCGGCGCGCCCGGGAACACCTTCGCGTGCAGTTTCGCGCTCGCCTCCTCGTACCACCGGAGCAACTCCGCACCGAGGGCGTCGCTCCGGTGGTCCGGGTGCACCATCGACTCCACCCGCATGCGGTGCACCGGGTCCGCTTCCGTGCGCCGGGCCGTCATCGCGTACGCGATCAGCCGGTCGCCCTCCACCACGGCCACGCCCGCGTCGGGCAGGGGCGAATTCGGCGACTCCAGGCTCTCCCCGATGTCGGCGACGCTGTGCTCCTCCCCCGTGGGCTCCACCGTCTCCCCCGCGGCGAACAACTCCGCCACCGCTTCGGCATCGTCGCGTCGCAGTGCGCGCCAAGTCACAGTCATCCACGCAGCGTAGGCACTGCCGCTGGCCCGTCCCCAATGATTTCCCGGGCGCGGGTTACCCTGCTGGCCGTGCTGGTGCTGCTGCCTCCTTCGGAAACCAAAGCCGCCGGTGGGGACGGCCCTCCGCTGGATCTGGACGCGCTGTCGTTCCCCGAGCTGAACCCGCTGCGGCGCAAGCTCGCCGACGCACTGGCCGAGCTGGCCGGAGACGTGCCGGAGAGCCTGAACGTGCTGGGGCTGTCGGGGCGGCAGGAGGAAGAGGTCGCCCGCAACGCCGCGCTCTGGAGCGCACCCACCCTGCCCGCGCTGGAGCGCTACACCGGCGTGCTCTACGACGCCCTCGACTACGGCGGCCTGCGCCCGGCCGCGCGGGCCAAGGCCGACCGCAGGCTGGCCGTCGCGTCCGCCCTGTTCGGCATCGCCCGCGGCGACGACCGCATCCCGGCCTATCGCCTCTCCGGCGGCACGACCCTGCCCGCCCTCGGCACGCTGCGCTCGCTGTGGCGCCCGGTCCTGGAACCCGCGCTGGCCGAAGTGGACGGTCTGATCGTCGACCTGCGCTCGGGCGCCTACGCCGCGCTGGCCCGCATCCCGCGCGCGATCACGGTGCGCGTGGTCACCGCGAGCGGGCGGACGGTGAGCCACTTCAACAAGGCGTACAAGGGAAAGCTCGCCGCCGCGCTGGCGACCGCCTCGCGCGAACCCTCCACAGTGGAAGGCCTGATCGGCGCCGCCGAGCGCGCGGGCATCACGCTCGACCGGGTGGGCGAGCAGGAACTGGAGCTGATCACCGACCGGTGAACCGCTCCGGCCGGTAGGGCGTCAGGTCGACCGGCGCCTCCTCACCGAGCGCGAGACCCGCGACGAGCCGCCCGGCGAACGGCGCGACGGTGAGCCCGCCGGGACCGAACCCGGTGGCGACCAGCACGTCCGGACGCTCCGCCAGCGCGCCGAGCAGCGGCAGGCCATCGGGCGAGGCGGGGCGGAAACCGATCCTCGTCTCCAGCAGCGTCGCGTCGGCCAGGCCCGGTGCGACCGTCAGGGCGTGGTCCAGGACCTCGCGCTGCCCGGCCGCGGTGATCCGGTGGTCGAACCCGGAACCGGTCTCGCGCGTGGCGCCCGCGACGACCCGCGAGCCGGGGAAGGCCAGCAGGTAGTGGCTGGACACCGGCAGCACGACCGGCCAGCGTGCGGTGTCCACCCCGGGCAGTTCGAAATGACTGATCTGTCCGCGTTGCGGCGCCACGGACACCGACGGCACCAGCTCACCGCTCCACGCACCGGCCGCGACGACGACCTTGTCCGCCGCCAGCTCCTCCCCCGCGACGCGCACCCCGCGCCGGGTCAGCTCCGCCGCGCCCTCGACGATCCGGGCGCCCCGCGTCACTGCCGCGTCCAGCAGCGCCTGCCGCATGCGCCGCCCGTCCACCCGGCCGCCG
Source organism: Amycolatopsis ruanii (assembly GCF_003385175.1). Classification (NCBI taxonomy): domain Bacteria; kingdom Bacillati; phylum Actinomycetota; class Actinomycetes; order Pseudonocardiales; family Pseudonocardiaceae; genus Amycolatopsis; species Amycolatopsis ruanii. Next base: position 33,308 of record NZ_PQHY01000028.1, on the reverse strand, counting down.
CCGCTGACGTGCACCGCGGCCAGGCCGGGGGCGAGCGCGGGGAACAGCTCGCGGGCCTGCGCCTGATCGAGCCGGGACACCTCGCCGGCCACCGGTTCCCCGGCCACGCGTTCACTCACCCGGGCGAACGCCTCGTCGAGTTCGGCCGGGTCCGCCGACACCACCATCCCGCCGACCACCTCGAACGACGTGTCCCCCGCGCCGTCCTCGGCCAGCTGCGCGACCAGCTCCGGGTAGTACGCCGCGGCCGCGGCGGCGAAGCGGTACTCGTCGTCGCCGCGGCGGCTGGTCCACGGGCACACGATCCCGGCGCCCGCGGCCGTCGCCACTCCCGGACGGCCCGCGTCGGCCACGACGACCTCGGCGCCACGGCGGGCGAGCTGGTGGGCGGTACTCGCCCCGGTGATGCCGGAGCCGATCACGATCACGCGCATGCCGCCAGTCTGCCGGTAATTCGGTTGCGGCCGCAGCGCCGCCGCGGGCATGATCACCCGTACGCCGGTGCGCTGGGCCCGGTGGTGGAGAAGGGAGGTGCGTCGTGTCCGTCGTTGTCCTGGGCCGTGCCTTCCTCGCCCATCCACCCGCCCCGCCCGCCTGATCATCACGGCGCCGGTGGGGCACCTCAGCCATGGAGACCCACCAGTGCGCCAGCACGATTTCGCCGAAGACCCCACCCCGCGCTCCCGTCGTCGCCGCCCGCGGTCCGACGACGAGTTCAATCCGATCCGCAGCGGCCGCCTCACGCAGGACGAACGTGAGCGGCTGGCCCGCCTGCGCGAGGACAGCTACGCCGAACCCGAGATCCCGGGTGGCGCCGACCGCTACTCGACCTGGGACAGCGCCGAGCACGGCCCACGCCCGCACCCGGCCTGGGTGATCACCGAACTGGCCGCCGTGGACACCGAGCTGGGTGTCCTCAAGACCGGCAAGGAGGCCGAGGTGCACCTGCTGCGCCGCGGCCTGCCGGACGGCAGCCGGGAATGCCTGCTCGCCGCGAAGCGTTACCGGTTGAGCGAGCACCGCCAGTTCCACCGCGACTCCGGTTACCTCGAGGGCAGGCGCATGCGCCGGTCCCGGGAGAACCGGGCCATGGCACAACGGACCTCGTTCGGCCGCAATCTCATCGCCGAGCAGTGGGCGGTCGCCGAGTTCGCCGCGCTCAGTCGCTTGTGGACCATCGGCGTGCCGGTGCCGTACCCGGTGCAGCGGGACGGCACGGAACTCCTGCTGGAGTTCATCGGAGAGCCCGACGGCACGGCGGCGCCACGCCTGGCACAGCTGCGGCCCGAACCGGAGGAACTACGCGAACTGTGGTTCCAGACGGTCGGGGCGCTCGACGTCCTGGCGTCGGAGGGGCTCGCGCACGGAGACCTGTCCGCCTACAACATCCTCGTCCACGACGGCCGGATCGTGCTCATCGATCTGCCACAGGTCGTGGATGTGGTGGCCAATCCGAGAGGAGCGGAGTACCTCACCCGTGACGTCCACAACATCTCCGCGTGGTTTGCCGCGCGGGGATTGCAGGTCGGAGCCGATGACCTGGCTCGGGACCTGCTGGAGCGGGCGGGGCTGGCGTGAAGTACCGGACGGTCTTCAGGTAGTCTGATCACAGTCCGCGACCGGCGACGTGAATTCGGGTCGCCCCCTTCCTGGAACGCGGCACTAACCACCGATGGCGCAGCCGCGCCGGGTTCGTCCTTGTGAAAGCCCGCCGAACATGTCTTTCGCCTGCCTGCGCGCAGGCACACCGGGCCTCCCTTGCGACGTACCACCACGTCCGAGAGGCAATGCGTGAGCATCACCCTTGAGTCCACTTCCACCGTGCAGTCGTTCGCCGACCTGAACCTGCCGGAGCCCCTGCTCGGGGCTCTGCGCAAGGCCGGCATCGACGCACCCTTCCCGATCCAGTCGGCGACCCTGCCGGACGCGCTCGCCGGGCGCGACGTGCTCGGCCGGGCGCAGACCGGGTCCGGGAAGACCCTCGCCTTCGGGCTGGCCCTGCTGGCCCGCCTCGAGGGCGGCAGGGCCCGGTCGCGGAAGCCCCGCGGCCTGGTCCTCGTTCCCACCCGTGAGCTGGCCCTCCAGGTCAGCGACGCGCTCACCCCGCTGGCCCGCGCGCTGGGCCTGTGGTGCCGGACCGCCGTCGGCGGGATGGCCTTCCCCCGGCAGGCCGAGGCGCTGCACCGCGGCGTCGACCTGCTGATCGCCACGCCGGGCCGTCTGTCCGACCACGTCCGGCAGGGCACCGCGGACCTCAGCGAGGTCCAGTTCATCGCCATCGACGAGGCCGACCAGATGGCGGACATGGGCTTCCTGCCCCAGGTCCGGGAGATCCTGGACCTGACCCCGCGCGACGGGCAGCGGCTGCTGTTCTCCGCGACGCTCGACGGCGACGTCGGGCAGCTGGTCAACCGGTACATGCACGACCCGGTCGAGCACTCGGTCGCGCCGGCCACCGCCAGCGTCGACACCATGGACCACTACGTGTTCCAGGTCTCGCGCCAGGAGAAGCAGACGGTGATCACCGAGATCGGCGCCCGCGAGGGCCGCACGATCATGTTCGTGCGCACCAAGCACCACGTGGACCGGTTGACCGACCGGCTGCGTGAGCGCGGTGTGCGGGCCGGTGCGCTGCACGGCGGCAAGTCGCAGGGCCAGCGCAACCGGGTCCTGCAGGACTTCCGCGAGGGCCACACCACGGTGCTGGTCGCCACGGACGTCGCCGCGCGCGGCATCCACGTCGACGACGTCAGCCTGGTGCTGCACGTCGACCCGGCGGCCGACCACAAGGACTACCTGCACCGCGCCGGCCGCACCGCGCGCGCCGGGGCGTCGGGTGTCGTGGTCACGCTGATCACGCCGGACCAGCGGCGCACCGTGCGCCGGATGACCGACAAGGCCGGCGTGCGCGCCGACCAGCTGGTCGTGCGGCCCGGTGACGCGAAGCTGTCCGACATCACCGGTGCTCGCGAGCCGAGCGGGGTGCCGTTCGTGGAGCGGCCGCGTGACACCGCCCCGCGCCGGGGTGGCGGCTCGCGTGGCTTCGGCGGGCCGCCGCGGACGCGCCGGGGCGGCGGTTACGGCTACGGTGACCGCGACCGCGGGCACGGTGCCGGCTACCGGCAGGGGCGTCCGGGCCGCGGCCCGCGCCGCAGCACGCCGTCCGCCAGCTGACGCGCTGAAACCGAGAACCGCCGCGATCCCAGCCCGGGGTCGCGGCGGTTTTTTTCCTGCGCTCCGCTCGGCTTGGGGCGGCCGGCTCCCCCATGACCACTTGTCACCCGGGACCTCGACTGACAGGTTGGTCGGCATTCCCAGAACCGACTCAGTCAGGAGAGCCGCGATGAGCACGGTGATCAGCAGCCCCACCATCTCGGTCGACGGCTACCTGGCCGGTCCCCGCCAGAGCCGCGAGCTCGGGCTCGGCGAAGGCGGTGAGCGGCTGCACCGGTGGATGTTCGAAGCCGCGGAGGAGAACCGGGCCGAGCGCGACGCGATCCTCGGCCACGGCGCCTACATCATGGGACGCAACATGTTGGGCCCGATCCGCGGCGAGTGGGACGACCCCGGGTGGCACGGCTGGTGGGGTGACGAGCCGCCGTACCACGCGCCGGTCTTCGTGCTGACCCACTACCCGCGGGAGCCGATCGAGATGGCGGGCGGCACGACCTTCCACTTCGTCACCGACGGCATCGAGCCGGCGCTCGACCAGGCGCGTGCCGCCGCGGGTGAGCGGTCCGTGGCGATCATGGGCGGTGCGGCGACGATCGACCAGTACCTGGACGCCGGGCTGATCGACGAGCTGCGGCTGACCATCGCGCCGACGGTGCTCGGCGACGGCGCCCGGCTCTTCGCCGGTGTGACCAGCCTGGACCTCGAACCCGTGTCGTCACGCACCACCACGCTGGCCACCCACGTGACCTACCGCGTCCGGCGCTAGATCGGGAACAGCTCGAACGTGCAGGCCAGCGGCACCCCGAACGACTCGCCGGCCTGGGCGGCGAACTGGCGCAGGAACGGCTCCGGTTCGGCCATGTCACCGCCCAGCGCGGCCAGGTACGCCTTGTGCTCCCGCAGCGAAGCGACCGCCGCGTCGAAGGTGTCCGTGATGTCCACCGCGTGGGTCTGCACCGGCGAGCCGCACACGGCCACCCACCGCACGCCGCTCCACGGCTCCAGCCCGAGGTCGCGGAACAGCCAGCGGTTGGCCGCGTCCCGGACCGCGTCCAGCGTCGCCACGCCGACGTTGCGGTGGTCGGCCATGTTGTACCCGCCGCCGGGGAACGACTCGCGGTGGTTGAGCGTCACCACCAGCTCCGGGCGGTGCCGCCGGATCGCCGCCGCGATGTCCCGCCGCAACGGGATCCCGTTCTCGATCAGGCCGTCCGGGTGGTCCAGGAACTCGACCTCCTCGACCCCGACGACCCGGGCCGCGGCCAGCTGCTCCTGCGTCCGCAGTGGCCCGGCCTCCTCGGGCGGCAGGCTGTCGATCCCGGCCTCGCCCCGCGAGGCGAGCACGTACACCACCGACTTCCCCTGGCCCGTCCACCGGGCGATCGCCCCGGCCGCGCCGTACTCCAGGTCGTCCGGGTGCGCGACCACCGCGAGCGCCCGGTTCCAGTCCTCCGGCATCGCGGCCGGTCTCGGGTCGGTCATGGCCCCTCCACTGCCCAGCGCGGGCTCGGTGCGACACTGCGTGACGTGAACCTACCGGCTTCCTCCTCTCCAGAGCAGGTTTTCGACTGGCTCGACACCGCGGCCGAGAAGCGCGCGGCGGCCGGGCTGACCCGCCGGCTGCGGCCGCGGGGAGCCTCCTCGACCGAGCTGGACCTCGCCGGCAACGACTACCTCGGCCTGGCCCGCGACAAGCGCGTCGCCGGGGCCGCCGCGGCGGCCGCGCTCCGCTGGGGCGCCGGCGCGACCGGGTCGCGCCTGGGCACCGGCTCCACCGAGCTGCACACCGAACTCGAATACGAGCTGGCCCGCTTCTGCGGCGCGCAGGCCGCGCTGGTGTTCTCCTCGGGTTTCACCGCCAACCTCGGCGCCGTCACCGCCCTGTCCGGGGCCGAATCCGCGATCGTCACCGACAAGTACGTGCACACGTCGCTGATCGAGGGCTGCCGCCTGTCCCGCACCGACGTCGCGGCGATCAACCACTGCGATCCGGCGGCGATCAAGCACGCGCTCGCGACCCGCCGCAAACCGCGGGCGCTGGTAGTCACCGATTCGGTGTTCTCCGTCGACGGCGATCTCGCCCCGCTACGTGAGCTGTCCCAGGTCTGCCGCGAGCACGGCGCGGCGCTGCTGGTCGACGACGCGCATGGGTTCGGCGTGCTCGGCGAGGGCGGCCGCGGCGCGGTGCACGCGGCCGGGCTGGCGGGCGAGCCGGACGTGGTCACCACGATCACCCTGTCCACGGCGCTCGGCGCGCAGGGCGGCGCCGTTCTCGGGCCGCGCCGGGTGATCCGGCACCTCGTGGAGACCGCGCGCAGCTTCATCTTCGACACCGGCCTCGCCCCGGCCAGCGCGGCCGCGGCACTGGCCGCGCTCGGGGTGCTCAAGTCCGAGCCTGGCCTGCCGGAGAAGGTCCTCACCAACGCGGTGACGCTGTCGAGCCGACTGCGCGCGGCCGGGTTCCGGGTGAGCAACCCGGAGGCGGCCGTGATCTCGGTTCAGGCGCCCTCCCCCGAGTCGGCCGCCGAATGGGCCGGCCGCTGCGCCGAGCAGGGGGTGCGGGTCGGCTGCTTCCGCCCGCCGTCGGTCCCGGACGGCGTCTCGCGGCTGCGCCTGACCGCCAGGGCCGACCTCACGGAGTCCGATGTGGACACCGCGGTGAAGGTGATCAGCGAGTCGGCGCCAGCCGGCGTCGCATCGTGATGTGCGGGATGCCGTCCTCGTCGAACTCGTCGCCCTCGGCGACGTAGCCGAACTTCTCGTAGAAGCCGCGCGCGTAGGTCTGCGCGTCGAGCACGCTGTCCGCGTCGCCGACCGAGATCAGCGCCGCGGTCATCAGGCGGGCGGCGAGCCCCTTGCCGCGGGCGTGCTTCGCGGTGACCACGCGGCCGATGCGCTGGACGCCGTCCCCGTCGTCGAGGACCCGGAGGTAGGACTCGATGCCATCGGGGCCGTCGATCCAGAAGTGGCGGGTCGTCGGGTGCAGGTCACGCCCGTCCAGCTCGGGGTACGGGCAGTTCTGCTCCACGACGAACACCTCCACCCGGAGCCGGAGGATGTCGTACAGCTGCTGCGTGGTCAGGTCCGGTCCGCGGACGCCTCTGTCGGGGTTCACGGACTCCTGACTACCAGAACACGACCCGCGACGACTCGGCTTCGCTGCGAATCTCGTTCACGTAGGTGATCACGCGGGTGTAGACGCCCGGTTTGCCCGGTTGCGCGCAGCCGTCGCCCCACGACACCAGCCCGATGAGCGTGTTGCCCACGACCAGCGGCCCGCCCGAGTCGCCCTGGCAGGCGTCCACCTTGCCCTCGGGGTAACCGGCGCAGACCATCGACCGGGAGTCGTAGTTCGAGTAGCTGGCCCGGCAGCCGGAGTCGCTGATGACCGGCACCTCGGCCTTGCGCAGGACGTCCGAGCGCGCCCCGCCGTCGGAGGTGCGGCCCCAGCCCAGCACCGTCGCGCGGGTGCCCTCGGCGTAGAGCGAGTCGTCGCCGGGCAGGTTCACCGGCTGGTACGGCAGGCTCTGCGACAACTTGAGCACCGCGACGTCGTCCCCCTTGCCCGGGTCGGAGAACGAGTCCGGCATCCACACCTCGCGCACGGACACGGTCTTGCCCTCGTTGGTGCGCTTGTCCGTGCGGCCCGCCACGACCCGCAGGTCCGCCCGCTTCACGGCGCCGGCGCAGTGCGCCGCGGTGGCCACGGCGGTCGAGCTGACGATGACCCCGCCGCAGAACTGGTTGCCGCTCTTGTCGGTCAGGTACACCGCGTACGGGTAGCTGCTGGTGGACGCCTCCGTACCGCCGACGATGTTCGGACGGGCGCCGGTGCTCGGCACGGCCGCGGCCACCACCGGCAGGAACGCGGCGGCGGCGATGACCGCCGTCAGCGCCAGGCGGAACTTGCGGTCGCGTCGACGGTGCTTCGCCATGCGCGCGCTCCTTTCGGAAGAGCTCGATGAATCCCCCGGTGTCACACCCGATGGTCGAAAAACCGGCTTCGGGGCGTGAGATTGCCGCACATACAGTAATCGACAAGGACCCGGAACCGGTGTCACTGAATCGGGTGGTATCCGGTTCTGCGAAGCTGGAGACGTGCGAGGAATCGTGGCGCTCCTGCTGGCGCTCGGGCTCGTGGCGTGCGGCGCCCCACCCGAGCCGCCACCCGCACCCGTGCCCTCGCCCACGGTCCAGGCGACCACGACAACCACCACGCCCCCTGCACCGCCGCCCACCACGTCCACGGCACCGGCCTGGACCGTCGGCGCCACCCCGCTGCCCCGCCGCCCGGACGGCTTCGGCGAGATCCGGCCGACCCCGGCCGTGCTGCGCGACCGCCGCCTCCCGACGACGGACCTGCTGCCGCCGCCCGCGGACGGCCGCTACGCCTCGACGGTGAGCGCGGTCCCGGCGGACGTGCTGACGCGCAGCACCTGGCGGCCCGCGTGTCCGGTGGCCGCGTCCGAGCTGCGCTACCTGACGATGTCGTTCTGGGGCTTCGACGGGAAGCCGCACACCGGTGAGATGCTCGTCGGCGCCTCGGTCGCGCGGGAGGTCACGCGCGTGTTCGGGCAGCTGTTCGCCGCGCGGTTCCCGATCGAGGAGATGCGGGTCACCTCGCCCGCCGAACTCGACGCTCCGCCGACCGGGGACGGCAACAACACCAGCGCGTTCGTCTGCCGCCCGGTGCGCGGCCAGACGAACTGGTCGGCGCACGCGTACGGCCTGGCGATCGACCTGAACCCGTTCTGCAACCCCTACACCAAGGACGATCTGGTGCTGCCGGAACTCTCCTCGGCGTACCTGGACCGCTCGTGGGTGCGGCCGGGCATGGTGGAGGCCGGTGACGCGACGGTGCGGGCGTTCGCCGCGGCCGGCTGGAGCTGGGGCGGGGCCTGGCGGGAGCCGAAGGACCGGATGCATTTCACCGCGACCGGCGGGTAGTAACGGGAACAGATTTCGGGTCCGGACCGGTTGTACCGGATCGGACTACTTGGGAGGTAACCGCACGTGCCCCACTACGACCTGGTGATCGTCGGAACCGGCTCGGGGAACTCGATCCTCGACCCCCGGTTCGCGGGCTGGAAGACGGCGATCGTGGAGAAGGGTGTGTTCGGCGGCACGTGCCTGAACGTCGGGTGCATCCCGACCAAGATGTTCGTGCACGCCGCGGACGTGGCCGCGACCCCGTCGGTGTCCAGCCGGTTCGGCGTGGACGAGACGCTGGACAAGGTGCGCTGGACCGACGTGCGCGACCGGATCTTCGGCCGCATCGACCCGATCGCCGAGGGCGGGCGCGAGTACCGGAAGAACCACGAGGACAACGCCGGCGTCACCGTGTACGAGGGCCAGGGGCGGTTCACCGGGCACAAGGAGCTGACGGTGTCGTTCGCGGACGGGCGGCCGGACGAGGTCGTCACCGCGGACCGGTTCGTGCTCGCCGCGGGCGGGCGTCCGGTGGTGCCGGACCTGCCGGGCCTGGAGGACGTGCGCTACCACACCTCGGACACCGTGATGCGGCTCGACGTGCTGCCCGCGCGGATGGTCATCGTCGGCAGCGGGTTCATCGCGGCGGAGTTCGCGCACGTGTTCCGCTCGTTCGGGGTGGAGGTCACGATGGTGGCCCGGTCCGGCGCGTTGTTGCGCAGCGAGGACTTCGACCTCAGCAAGCGGTTCACGGAGCTGGCCGAGCGCCGGTTCGACGTGCGGCTCAACCGCAAGACCGTGCGGGTGCGCCCGGCCGCCGACGGGGTCGCGCTGGAGCTGGAGGGCCCCGGCGGCGCGGAGACCGTCGAGGCGGACGAGCTGCTGATCGCGGTCGGGCGCCGGCCGAACACCGACCTGCTGGACGTGGCCGCGACGGGCGTGACCACGACCGAGAGCGGGCACGTGGTGGTCGACGACCACCAGGAAACGGTGGTCGAGGGGATCTACGCGCTGGGCGACATCTCGTCGCCGTACGAGCTGAAGCACGTCGCCAACCACGAGGCGCGGGTCGTGCAGCACAACCTGCTGAACCCGGACTCGCCGATGACGGCCGACCACCGGTTCGTGCCGCACGCGGTGTTCACCTCGCCGCAGATCGCCTCGGTCGGCCTGACCGAGCAGGAGGCACGGGCGCGGGGCGTGGAGTACGTGACGTCCACACAGGACTACGCCGGCATCGCCTACGGCTGGGCGATGGAGGACACCAGCGGGTTCGCGAAGCTGCTGGCCGACCCGTCGACCGGGCAGCTGATCGGCGCGCACATCATCGGCCCGCAGGCGTCGACGGTGATCCAGCCGCTGATCCAGGCGATGAGCTTCGGCCTCGACGCGAAGTCCATGGCCCGCGGCCAGTACTGGATCCACCCGGCGATGCCCGAGCTGATCGAGAACGCGCTGCTGAACCTGCCGCTGTGAGCGGTCAGCCGTAGCGGGACCGGTCAGCGGGGCGAGCAGGCGCCGGCGATCGCCGAGGTGTCCCAGTAGAACGGGTGCACCTCGGCGATCCGCCGGTCCACGATCGCGACGGTCTGCAGGATCGGGAACCGCAGCTCGCGCCCGGTTGCCCGGGCCCGGGCGTGGACGTGGGTGAGCACGACGAGCGGACTGCTGGTGCGGAGGAACTCCTGGGCCACCATTTCGAAGGTCTCCCACGCACCGCTCATCGCGGCGAAAAACCGCTCCAGTCCCTCGTGCCCGCGCCAAACCCCGCCATAGGGCAGCGCCTCCGCCTGGTGGAGGACCACGTCCGGGGCGAAGAACGGGGCAAGCGGTTCGAACGAGGCGCGGCCGGGACCACCGGCGGCCAGGTACGCGGCCTCGGCCGCGTACATACCGCGCAGCACCGACAGATCACTGGTTTCCATGATCGCTACTGTGGATCACGGCGCGGCTGAGCGCTGGCGGGAATCAGACGTAGCGTGGCCGGCCGGCGAAGAAGCCGAACACCATCTGCCCCGCCACCACGGCCAGCAGCATCGCGAACGGCACGGTCCACCCGTGCGTCACGTCGTGCAGCAGGCCGAACAGGAACGGGCCCACCGCGGCCAGCAGGTAGCCGATCCCCTGCGCCATCGCCGACAGCTTCGCCGTTTCGGCGCCCGTGCGCGCCCGCAGCGCGATCGTCGTCAGCGCCAGCGAGAACACCGCCATCCCGATGCCGATGAAGATCGACCACAGCAGCGGCGCCGCACTCGGCGCGACCATCAGGCCGGTCACGCCGGCGATGCCGAACACACCCAGCAGCAGGATCCACCCGCTCTGGCTGCCCTGCTTCGCGGCGAGCGGCGGCACGATCAGGCTCACCGGCAGGCCGAGGAGCGACACCAGGCCCATCATCAGGCCGGCGTCGGCGCGGGTCACGCCCGCGTCCATCAGCACCTGCGGCAGCCAGCCCATCACGATGTAGGCCAGGCAGGCCTGCATCCCGAAGAAGACCGTCACGATCCAGGCCAGCGGGCTGCGGAACAGCGACCGCGCGGCGGTCGCGTTCTCGCCCGAGGCGGCCCCGCCGGGACGGGTCCGCGCGGACGCCAGCCACAGCACGAGCGCCGCGACGGCCAGGGCCGCCCAGCTGGCGAGCCCGGGACGCCAGCCGCCGAACGCGCTGTCCAGCGGCGGGGTCAGCGCCGAGCCGAGGGCGCCACCGGCCTGCAGCGCGCCGGTGTAGAGCCCGGTCATCAGGCCGATCCGCGTCGCGAAGGACTCCTTGACCACGACCGGGATCAGCACGTTCGCCAGCGCGATCCCCGCGGTCCCGATCAACGTCCCGCCCAGCACGACCAGCAGCACCTGCAGCACCCGCAGCACCAGGCCACCGGCCAGCAGCACGAGCGCGAGCGACACGGCCGTGGCGATGCCCAGGCGCCGGGCGACCACCGGCGCGGTCAGGCCGGCGAGCGCGAAGCACAGGCCGGGCATGGTCGTCAGCGCCCCCGCCCAGGTGGCGGACGCGCCCAGCGTGTCCTGCATCTCGTCGAGCACCGCGCCGACGCTGGTCACCGCGGGGCGCAGGTTCATCGCCGCCAGCAGGACCGCCACCGCGAGCAGCCCGCTGCCGATGAGCACGCGAGGCGCGGGGACGCGCGTCTTCTCCTCCACCGATGCTTCATCATTGACGGTCACAGCGGCTAGTATGACAAACATAGGATGATCGGGTGAAGGGATATCCCCGTGCCACTCGCCACTACTCGCCGGACCGGTCTCGTCGACCAGGTGATCGGGCAGCTCAGGGACGCCATCGCGGAGGGCGAATGGGCCATCGGCCAGCGGATACCCACCGAGGCGGCACTCGCCGAGAGCCTCGGGGTGGGACGCAACACGGTCCGGGAGGCCGTACGCGCGCTCGCGCACAGCGGGCTGCTGGAGGTGCGGCAGGGCGACGGCACGTACGTCCGCGCCACGAGTGAGGTCTCCGGCGCGATCCGCCGGCTGTGCGGCTCCGAGCCGCGCGAGGTGCTGGGGGTGCGGCGGGCGCTGGAGGTGGAGGCCGCGCGGCTGGCCGCGACCGTCCGCACCGAGGAGGAGCTGGCGACGATCACCGAGCTGCTCGACCAGCGCGACGAGGCCTACCGGGGCGAGGACATCGAAACGTACGTGCGGGCGGACACCGAGTTCCACCTCGCGGTCGTGCGGGCCAGCCACAACGCGCTGCTCACCGAGCTGTACCGCGGGATTCTCGAGGCCGTGACGGCCAGTGTCGCGGCCACGACGGACACCCGCCTGCCCGAGACCGAGGCGATCGGCCACCGCGGCCTGCTGGAGGCCATCGCGGCGCGGGACACCGAGCGCGCGATGACCGAGGCGGCCGGCTTCCTGGACAACCTGATCGCCGACGCCTGACCGGCGGCGGGGCGAGCGTAGTCACGGTGCGATCGCCAGGGGCTGCGCGACAGCCCCGCACGAACCCACCGTGGTGCGCGGCCCGCCCCGGCGCGCGGCTCCGCGGGCCGACCGTGGTCAGGGCAGCGTCAGGATCTCCGCGCCGTCCGCGGTCACCACCAGGGTGTGCTCGAACTGGGCCGTCCAGCTCTTGTCCTTCGTGGTGACCGTCCAGTCGTCGTCCCAGATGTCGTAGTCGATCGAGCCGAGCGTGATCATCGGCTCGATCGTGAACGTCATGCCCTCCTCGATGACCGTGGTCACCGACGGGTCCTCGTAGTGCAGCACGGTCGGCGCGGTGTGGAAGGCCGGGCCGACGCCGTGGCCGGTGAAGTCCCGCACCACGCCGTAGCCGAACCGCTTCGCGTAGGACTCGATCACGCGGCCGATCACGTTCAGCTGGCGGCCGGGCCGCACGGCCTTGATCGCGCGCATCGTCGCCTCGTGGGTGCGCTCGACCAGCAGCCGCACCTCCTCCGACACGTCACCGGCGCAGAACGTCGCGTTCGTGTCGCCGTGCACGCCGCCGATGTAGGCGGTGACGTCGATGTTGCAGATGTCGCCGTCCTGGATCACCGTCGAGTCCGGGATGCCGTGGCAGATGACCTCGTTCAGCGAGGTGCAGCAGGACTTCGGGAAGCCGCGGTAACCGAGCGTCGACGGGTAGGCGTTGTGGTCGAGCAGGAACTCGTGCACCACCTTGTCGACGTCGTCGGTGGTGTTGCCCGGCTTGACGGCCTTGCCGCCCTCCTCCAGCGCCTGCGCGGCGATCTTGCTCGCCACGCGCATGGCCTCGATGACCTCGGGCGTGCGCACGCCGTTGCCGGTGTCCCGCTTCGGCGCCGGCCTGTCCACGTATTCGGGGCGCGGAATGCTGGCGGGCACGGGGCGGCGCGGCGTCTGGACGCCAGGGGTCAACGGAGCACGCTGGGACATGACTCCACCCTACGACCCCCGACGGGCGCGGCGGCTGTGAGCCCGGTCAGAACAGCACGGTCGCGTACCGGCCCACCTGGCTGAACCCGATGCGGCGGTAGGCGGCCAGCGCGGGGCTGTTGAAGCTGTTCACGTACAGGCTGGCCGTGCGGCCGAGCCCGTTGACGAGCCGGCTCACCACCGCCGCCGTGCCGGAGGCGCCCAGACCGTGCCCGCGCCGGTCCGGCCGCACCCAGACGCCCTGGATCTGGCCCACGCTGCGGGACATCGCCCCGATCTCGGCCTTGAACACGACCTCGCCGTTCTCGAACCGGGCGAACGCGCGCCCGCTGGAGATCAGCTCCGCGACGCGGGCGCGGTAGCTCGCGCCACCGTCACCGGCGCGCGGGTCGACGCCGACCTCCTCGATGAACATCGCGATCGCCGCCGGCAGGTACCGCTCCAGCTCGTCCGGACGCACCGGGCGCACCAGCGGGTCCGGCTTCACCGCGGGCTGGGCGTCCATCGCCATCAGCGGCTGGTCGTCGCGCACCTCGCGCGCCGGGCCCCACTCCCCCGCCAGCTCGTCCCACAGCCCCAGGACCTGCTCGGCCGGGCCGACCAGCGACGAGCACACGCGTTGCTTGCGCAGGGCCCGGTCCGCGAACGACCGCAGGGCCGCCGCGTTGCCGCGCAACGGGATCAGGTTCGGGCCGGAGAAGCACAGGCCGGGCAGGCGGCCGCCGCGGGCGCCCCGGTAGTCGGCGGCCCACAGCTCCCCGCCGAGGCGCCAGGGGTCCAGACCGGCCACCTCGACGCGCGCGCTGACCATGCAACTGGCCACCGGGTCCGCCGCGAGCACGGCACGGACCACGGCATCGTCCCGATCACTGAGCAGCCGTGCACCGGCAAGCCGCAACACGTCCACCAGATTGCCAGATGGAGTGGTGGATCGGGAAATCGTGGGGGATCAGGCGGCGCCGCGGTAGGTGCCGAAGGTCCACAGGTTGCCCTCCGGATCGCGGGCGGTGAAGGTGTGCGAGCCGTAGTCGGTGTCGTGGAGGGGCTCGACGATCTCCGCACCGGCCTGGCGCACCCGCTCGTGGATCTCGTCGACGTGGTCGGTGACCACGTACGCGGAGCCGGCGTTCTTCGTCTCGCCGTGGACGCCTGTGGTGTGGCCGGTGCTGCCGAACATGAAGCCGCCGCCTTCGGGCCAGCGCAGCTCGGCGTGGGCGATCTGCCCGTCCTCGCCCGGCACGACGAGCGTCTCGCGGAAGCCGAACACCTCGGTGAGGAACTTCCGCGCGGCGTGCGCGTCGTCGTAGCGGAAGGCGGGCCAGACGGTGGGTGGGTTCTCGGTCATGTCCCCGAGTCTGGGCCCGCCGAGGCGTCCTGGTCTTGGAGGAATGGGAGTTCCTCGGCGATCCAGGTGCGCGGCGAGCACCCGGCCAGGGCGCGCCACTCGTTGGACAGGTGGGCCTGGTCGTAGAAGCCGCAGTCGGCGGCGAGCGTGGCCAGGTCGGTGGGGGCCTGGCGGAGCCTGGCGATGGCGCGCTCGAAGCGGAGGACGCGGGCGGCCTGCTTGGGCGGCAGGCCCAGCTCGCGGCGGAAGCGTTCGGCGAAGTGGCGGCGGCTCCAGCCGACCTCGGCGGCGAGGTCCTCGACGCGGATCAGCCCAACGGCCAGGGTGAGGCGGCGCCACGCCCAGGCGACCTCCCGGGCCGGTTCGCGGTCGGCGCGGGCGCGGCGGAAGACGTCGTCGAGGATGGCGAAGCGGTGGGCCCAGGTGGGGGCGTCGGCGAGGCGTTCGGCGAGGTGTTTCGGCCCCAGCTCGGCGAGGTCGACGACGAGGTTGCTCAGCTCGGTGGCCGGGACGCCGAACAGGGCGGGCGTGGCGAGCGGGTCGATCTCGACGTGGACGCCCGATTGGAAGGCGTCCTGGGCGATCAGGGCGGGCGCGGTGTGCATCCCGCCGAGCGCGGCGGTGTAGCGGCCCGGCGACTGGCCGGGGCGGGGCAGGCCGGTGAAGCGGATCGGCTCGGCGAGGCTGATGACGAGCGTGACGTGCCGCGAGGGCAGCCCGCGGTGGGTTTCGAGGGTCACGCCGTGCTGCGTGTAGCCGATGTACCGCGTGATCGCGGGCCGCAACTGCGGGTGCGGCGCACGAACAACCCACTCGGCCGTCACGGGCTCAGAACCCGGTGGTCTCCAACCGGATCCCGAACGGCTCGCCGATCTCGACGGGTTGCCCGAACGGGACCCGGACGGTCCGGCTGTAGACGCCCTGAACCGGCTCGGTGAACAGCGAGACCGCGGGGCCGTCCTCGTCGTAGGCGTCGATCAGCAGGTACTGCGGAATGCCGCCGTGGGCGTACGCCCACTTCTTCTTCCGGTCGTGCTCACCGTTGCTCGGCGAGGTGATCTCCACGGCCAGGAGCACGTGCTCGGCCGGGACCGGATCGGAGTTCTCCGGCACAACGTCGCGCGGCACCACGCAGAGATCCGGCACGTAGATGCTCCCGATCGCGCGAATACCGACACCCAGCGTCTGGACGATGCCGCACCCCGCAGGGCGTGCCCGGCGCAGTGCATCGTCCACCAGATCTGCGATCAGGTTGTGCTTTCCCCCAGGCGGCGGCGTGATCTGAATCCCCTCGGCGGTGAGCTCCGGGCGCCAGCCCTCCGGCACCTGGAGTTCGCGCCAGGTGTCCAGCAGCCGTTCCCAGGTCATCGCCGAACCCGCGAATGCGGTGCTCATCGACCCACCCCGTTCCTGCCGTCCACGCGCCGTCCCGAAGGATAGCGGCCGGAGGGCCCGGATGTGCCCTCGGTGAGGGAGCCTAACTCACCGTGACGACGGGAGAACCGCTTCCTTCCGCGTCCCCCGCCTCCTCGGCGATGCGCATCGCCTCTTCGATCAGCGTTTCGACGATCTGGTGCTCCGGCACGGTCTTGATGACCTCGCCCTTGACGAAGATCTGGCCCTTGCCGTTGCCGCTCGCCACGCCGAGGTCGGCCTCGCGCGCCTCACCGGGGCCGTTCACCACGCAGCCCATCACCGCGACGCGCAGCGGGATCTCCATGCCCTCCAGGCCCGCGGTGACCTCGTCGGCCAGCTTGTAGACGTCCACCTGCGCCCGGCCGCACGACGGGCACGACACGATCTCCAGCTTCCGCGGCCGCAGGTTCAGCGACTGCAGGATCTGGATGCCGACCTTGACCTCCTCGACCGGCGGCGCGGACAGCGACACGCGGATGGTGTCGCCGATGCCCTGCCGCAGCAGCGCGCCGAACGCCACGGCCGACTTGATCGTGCCCTGGAACGCCGGGCCCGCCTCGGTGACGCCCAGGTGGAGCGGGTAGTCGCACTGCTCGGCCAGGATCTCGTACGCCCGGATCATGACCACCGGGTCGTTGTGCTTGACCGAGATCTTGATGTCGTGGAAGTCGTGCTCGGCGAACAGCGACGCCTCCCACAGCGCCGACTCGGCCAGCGCCTCCGGGGTGGCCTTGCCGTACTTCTTCAGCAGCCGCGGGTCCAGCGAACCGGCGTTGACGCCGATCCGGATGGGCGTGCCGTGGTCCTTCGCCGCCTGGGCGATCTCGGCGACCTTGTCGTCGAACTTCTTGATGTTGCCCGGGTTCACCCGCACCGCGGCGCAGCCGGCCTCGATCGCGGCGAACACGTACTTGGGCTGGAAGTGGATGTCCGCGATGACCGGGATCTGCGACTTCTTCGCGATCGCCGGCAACGCCTCGGCGTCGTCCGCGGACGGGCAGGCCACGCGCACGATGTCGCAGCCGGCCGCGGTGAGCTGCGCGATCTGCTGCAGCGTCGCGTTCACGTCCGCGGTCAGGGTGGTCGTCATGGACTGCACCGAGATCGGGTGTTCACTGCCGACACCGACGTTGCCCACCATGAGCTGGCGCGTCTTGCGGCGCTCGGACAGCACGGGGGCGGGGAGGGCGGGCATACCAAGCTCGACGCTCATCGAATCCTCTACGGCGTGAGACGGGCTGCTGACGTTGTCCAGCTTACTCACAGGCCGGGCCCGGCACGGTGGCGACCGGCCGGAGCGAGTTCCCCCGCACAAGGCCCTGACCTGGTGAAACGTACTGCTACTGCAGCCTGATCGGGTTGACGATGTCGGCGGTGACGGTGAGCAGGGTTACGGCCCCGCCGATCAGCACCAGCACGACGGTGACCGCGGACAGCTTCGAGTAGTCGACCGGGCCGCCCCCGGCCTTGCCGCGCAGCTTGCGGATCCAGTCGCGGACCCGTTCGTACCAGATGACCGCGATGTGCCCGCCGTCCAGCGGCAGCAGCGGCAGCAGGTTGAACACGCCGACGAAGAAGTTCAGGCTCGCCAGCAGGAGCAGGAACAGCGACCACAGCCCGGCTTCGACGGCCTCGCCGCCGATGCGGCTCGCGCCGACCACGCTGACCGGCGTGTTGGGGTCGCGCTCGCCGCCGAAGATCGACGACACCACGGCCGGGATGCGCTCCGGGAACTCCAGCAGGCGCTGCCAGGTCTGGACGAACATGTCGCCGGTGAAGCCGGCCGCGCCGGCGATCGCGGTGATCGCGTTGTACTCGAACATGCGCTGGAAGGTGACGCCGATCGAACCGACGGAGACGACCTTCTCCGGCCCGTTGGGGTTGGCCGGGTCGGTGACCGGGCGGTCGACCCGCACCACGTCCACGGTCAGCGGCACGATCCGGCCGTCGCGCTCGACCTCGAACCGGGTCGGGCCGGACAGCTGCTGGATCGCCGCCGTGACGTCGGAGTAGGTCGGGGTGCGGGTGCCGTTGACCGACACGATCTCGTCGCCCGGCTGGATGCCGCCGCTCTTCGCCGGGGCCGCGTCGCCCGGCCGGCACACCGGGTTGGCGAACTCCTCGTCGGTGGTCGCGCTGCGCACGCACTCCGACACCGTGGAGATCTGCGGCTTGCCGACCGCGTTGGGCAGGCCCATCGTGGCGGCCATCAGGTAGAGCACCACGAAACCGAGGATGAAGTGCGTGACCGAGCCGGCGGCCATCACGACGGTGCGCTTCCAGGTCTTGAAGCGCCACATCGCGCGCGGCGCCTCGTCCGGCTTCACCTCGTCCAGCGCGGTCATGCCCGCGATGTCGCAGAACCCGCCCAGCGGGATCCACTTCAGGCCGTACTCCGTCTCGCCGCGGCGGAAGGAGAACACCGTCGGGCCGAACCCGACGAAGTAGCGGCGGACCTTCATGCCGAACGCCTTGGCGGTCAGCATGTGCCCCGCCTCGTGCAGCGCGACGGACACGCAGATGCCCAGCGCGAACAGCACGACTCCGAAAACGTAGGCCACCCGCTACTTCCCTCCGGTCAAGATCTCCGCGGCCCGGGCTCGTGCCCACTGCTCGGCCGCCAGTACCTCCGCGACGTCGCCAGGCTCGCGACGCCACTCGTCGGCGGCCTCCACCACCTGGGTAACAGTGTCCACAATCGCCGTAAAGCCGGCGTTCTGCGTCAGGAACGCCTCGACGCACACCTCGTTGGCCGCGTTGTAGACCGCGGGCAGGCAGCCGCCCACGGTACCGGCGTGCCGGGCCAGCTCGACCGCCGGGAAGGCCTCGTTGTCCAGGGGTTCGAACGTCCACTGGGCGGCCTGGTCCCAGCGGCAGGCCGGGGCCGCGCCGGGCACCCGGTCCGGCCAGTTCAGGGCGAGCGCGATCGGCAGGCGCATGTCCGGCGGGCTGGCCTGGGCCAGGGTGGAGCCGTCGGTGAAGGTGATCATCGAGTGCACGATCGACTGCGGGTGGACGACCACGTCGATCCGGTCACACGCGACGCCGAACAGCAGGCTCGCCTCGATCAGCTCCAGGCCCTTGTTGACCAGGGTGGCCGAGTTGATGGTGATGAGCCGGCCCATCGCCCAGGTGGGGTGGGCCAGCGCGTCTTCGACTGTGACGTTCGCCAGATCGGCGCGCTTGCGGCCGCGGAACGGCCCACCGGAGGCGGTCAGCACGAAGCGGTCGACCTCCTCGGCGCGGCCGCCGCGCAGTGCCTGGGCCATCGCCGAGTGCTCGGAGTCGACCGGGACGAGCTGGCCGGGCTTGGCCTGCTTGAGCACGAGCGGCCCGCCGGCGATGAGCGACTCCTTGTTCGCCAGGGCCAGCGTCGCGCCGGTGTCCAGGGCCTTGAGCGTCGGTTCGAGGCCCTGGGACCCGGGCAGGCCGTTGAGGACGACGTCGACCCGGACCGTGTTGATCAGCTCGACGACGGCGTCCCGGCCGGCGAAGATGCGCGGCAGTTTGAACTCGCCCCGCGAGTAGCCGCGCTTCTGGGCCTCGGCGTACAGCGCGAGCTGCAGGTCCTCGACGACCGTGGGTTTCGTCACGGCCACCGCGTCGACCTGGTGGGCCAGCGCCTGCGCGGCCAGCAGCGCCGGATCGGACCCGCCCGCGGCGAGGCCCGCGATGCGGAAGAGGTGCTGGTTGCGGGCGGCGACGTCGAGGGCCTGCGTGCCGATCGAGCCGGTCGAGCCGAGCACGAGGACGGTGCGGGGTGCGTTCATCGGGGTCATTGTCGCGAACCCGTCCGAGCGGGTCATCGGCGCGGGGCCGGTCGCGGTGTGGAATCATCCGGTTGGACGTTCAGCAGGGCCTGGAGGAGTGATCGTGGCGAGCAAGGCGGTCGAGAAGCGGCGGCAGGCCGCTCCGGCGAAGGTGGACCCGCGGGACGAGCCGTCGGCCGAGTGGGGCTGGCACGGCGGGTTCCCGAAGGGCGGGCGCATCGCGGGCTGGGTCACGGTCGTCGTGCTGCTGGCGATGATCTACAACAACCACGAGAACAACACCGAGAACGTGTGGCTGGTCGGCATCGCGGCCGGCATCGCGTTCGGGCTGCTCTGGGAGATGCGGAAGAAGCGCACGGCCTGGCGCCGCTGACGCAGGCGACGTGAGGAGGGGCCCCTCGGCGAGGGGCCCCTTCTTTGCTGCTCAGCCCTCGAACAACCCGTCCACACGACCGGACTCGGCCCGGCGAAGCCGCTCGGCGATGCGCCCCGGAAGGCCGACGCGCTCGCCCGGAACGTTACGGTGGGAAAACCGGCCGCCCGGAAGGGAACCGAGAAGTCCGGTGGACGAGTCCGCACCAGCGAAATCCCCCCGTCTCGCCGCGCCTTCGATCAGCCTTCGGCCGCCAGCTGCCCGCACGCGGCGGCGATCTCCTGGCCCCGCGTGTCCCGCACGGTGCACGCCACGCCGCCCTCGTTGACGCGCCGCACGAACTCCCTCTCGACCGGTTTCGGGGAGGCGTCCCACTTCGAACCGGGCGTCGGGTTCAGCGGGATCACGTTCACGTGCACCAGCTGGCCCAGGTGCTTGCGCAGCCGCTTCGCCAGCAGGTCCGCCCGCCACGGCTGGTCGTTCACGTCCCGGATCAGCGCGTACTCGATCGACACGCGGCGGCCCGTCGAGTCGGCGTAGTACCGCGCCGCCTCCAGCACCTCGTCCACCGACCAGCGGTTGTTGACCGGCACGAGCGTGTCGCGCAGCTCGTCGTCCGGGGTGTGCAGCGACACCGCCAGCCGGACCTGCATCTTCTCGTCCGCCAGTCGCCGGATCGCCGGGGCCAGCCCGACCGTGGACACCGTTACCGACCGCTGCGAGATGCCCAGCCCGTTCGGCGCCGGGTCGGTGATGCGGCGCACCGCGGCCACCACCCGCTTGTAGTTCGCCAGCGGCTCGCCCATGCCCATGAACACGATGTTCGACAGCCGCCCCGGGCCGCCGGGCATCAACCCGTCCCGCATGACCGCGGCAGCCGACCGCACCTGGTCGACGATCTCCGCGGTCGACAGGTTCCGGGTCAGCCCGGCCTGGCCGGTGGCGCAGAACGGGCACGCCATGCCGCAGCCGGCCTGGCTGGAGATGCACAGCGTCGCCCGGTCCGGGTAGCGCATCAGGACGCTCTCCAGCAGCGTGCCGTCGTGCGCCCGCCACAGCGTCTTGCGCGTCGTGCCGTCGTCGCAGGCCAGCGCCCGCACCTCGGTCAGCAGCGGCGGCATCAGCTCGGACACCAGCCGCTCCCGGGACGCGGCCGGGATGTCGGTCATCGCCTCCGGGTCGGCGGTCAGGCGGGCGAAGTAGTGGTTCGACAGCTGCTTGGCGCGGAAGGGCTTCTCGCCGAGGTCGCTGACGGCCGCCGCGCGTTCGGCGGCGGTCAGATCGGCGAGGTGGCGAGGCGGCATCCCACGCCGGGGAGCCTCGAAGAGCAGCGGCAATGTCGACACAACCACACATTGTCCCACGCCACCGCCCGGGGAACCCGCGCCGGGGTGCCGCACTGGCCACTGGCGCCACACCGTCTCCACAGGTCATCCAGGTCGACGACCCGGCGGACCGACAGCCGGGTTGCCTTACGACTGTTTCCGATATATCGTGAGAATGTCGGAACAGTACGGAAGGAGAACCGACATGAGACACGGACATTTCCCCCCGCCGCACGGGCGGCCCGCTTTCGGCCCGTTCGCCCGCGGTGGTTTCGGAGAGTTCCCCCCGGGCTGGGGCCCGGGCGGTCCGCGCGGCGAGTTCCGGGGACGCGGTCCCCGCGGCCCGCACGGCGGGCGGCGGGGACGACGAGGCGACGTGCGCGCCGCCATCCTCGCCCTGCTGGCCGAACAGCCCCGGCACGGTTACGAGATCATCAGCGAGATCGCCGAGCGCAGCGGCGGCTTCTGGCGGCCGAGCCCCGGCTCGGTCTACCCGACCCTGCAGCTGATGGCCGACGAAGGCCTGGTCGTGGCGCGCGAGGACGGCGGCAAGCGCCTGTTCGAGCTGACCGACGCCGGCCGTGAGGCGGCCGCGAACCAGGACGGGAAGCCGCCGTGGGAGCAGATCGCCTCCGACGTCGACCCGAACGAGGTCGACCTGCGCAAGGCGGGCGCCATGCTGGCCGCCGCCGCGGTCCAGGTGTCCCAGGCCGGGACGCCGGGTCAGAAGCGGCGCGCCGCGGAGATCCTCAACGAAGCCCGTCGGTCGATCTACGCCGTGCTCGGCGAGATCGACACCGACGACGAGGACGACGAGGAGTGACCAGGCAGCACGAGGCCGGCGGGCTTGTCGCGGACGAGAACGCGATAGCCCACCGGCACCGTGAAGCCCGCGCCGTGCCGGCCGCGCGATCCGTTGTCCCGTAGGACCTCTTCGATCGCGCGGTCGGCCACCTCCGGGCTGAACTCGATGCGCAGTACTGCCGCGAGGCTCTCGGAGTCGGCGAACCGCCACTGCGCCGTCAGTCGACGGCAGCGAAAACCCTGGCCGGCGAAGAACGCGTCGACCGCGGCCGGGTCGTAGTCGGGCAGATCGGCCCGCATCCACCGGCCATACGGCTCACTGGACACGTCCAGATCGACGATCACCAGCGCTCCCCCCGGCCGCAGCACGCGGTCCGCCTCGCGCAGACCGGGTTCGCAGCCCGGGCCGAAGAAGTACGCGGTGCGCGCGTGCACGACGTCGGCACTCGCGTCCGGTACCGGGATCAGCTGCGCGGAACCACGCAGCACCCGCACCGAAGACAGTCCGGCGACCCGGCGTTCCGCCCGGCGCACCAGCGGTTCGTGCGGCTCGACGCCGATCACCGACCGCGCTGTCCCGGCGAAGCGGGGCAGGTGAAAACCGTCCCCGCAGCCCACGTCCAGGACGTCCTTGCCCTGCCAGGAACATTCCTCGGCGAGGACCCGCCAGATGTCGCCGTCGACGTCCTGCGCGCGGTTCTCCAGCTCGTAGGTGTCCGGGTAGTACCAGATGTTGGGGCTGGGCAGGACGTCCGCCCGGGACGTGGTCCGCTGCCCACGCCGGGCGATCTTCCACACACCGCAAGGATAAATGAAAGGTTGCCCGGAAAGCGCTTCACGTTCGGCCTAGACTTGCTGCCCTCCCCACCGATCGGAGGCGGTATGTCCGTCGGATCTTCGGCCCCGTCCGTTCTGCCGTCCGGGGTTCCGTGCTGGGTCGAGCTCGCCACCGTCGACGAGGCGGCGTCCCACCGGTTCTACGAGGGCCTCTTCGGCTGGACCTACGTGCTCAGCCGCGATCCCGCCACGCGCACCGGCCGGTACCTGATCGGCACGCTGGAGGGCGTGCCCGTCGGTGGTCTCTACCAGGCGGCGCCCGGGCAGGCGAGCGCGTGGATGATCAACATCTCGGTGCAGAACGCGCAGGCGGCGGCGAACTGGGTGCAGCGGCTCGGCGGTGCGGTCACGCTCGAACCGACCGTGCTGCCCCACCGCGGCTGCATCATGCACGGTGTCGAGCCCTCCGGCGCGCCGTTCGTGCTGTGGCAGCCGCCGCCGGACTGGGCGTTCGCGACCGGCTATCCGAACACCTTCTCCGGGGCGGATCTCAACACCCGCGACGGCGCGGCCGCGGACGGCTTCTTCACCAGGCTGTTCTCGTACACGAGCCTGCAGGTGGGCGA
Organism: Amycolatopsis ruanii; assembly: GCF_003385175.1. NCBI lineage: Bacteria > Bacillati > Actinomycetota > Actinomycetes > Pseudonocardiales > Pseudonocardiaceae > Amycolatopsis > Amycolatopsis ruanii. The sequence goes on along the minus strand of NZ_PQHY01000028.1, from coordinate 9,894 downwards.
CAACCGCGGCATCGACTACGTGGAATGGCGGCTGGACCAGCAACCGGTGCTGTACCGGTACGTGATGGGGCCCGAGTACCCGCCGCAGGCGCCGCCGCACTGGATGGTGTACTTCGGCGTCGACCCGGCCCGCGGCGCGGACGCGACGGCAGGCCACGCGCTCATGCTCGGCGGCACCGTGCTGGTGGAGCCCTACGACACGCCGTGGGGCCGGATCGCGATCCTCGCCGATCCGGCCGGGGCGGTGTTCTCGATCATCGACCACTCGCGCGTGAGCGAGGGCTGGGGCCGCGCCGAGGTGGACGACCCCTACGACGACTGAGCCGGTTCTTACCGTCGCGCTCTCCCGGGCGTGCGACAGCTTGCCCGTCACGTCTGCACCCGGCCCGCCTCGGGCCACCCACACCGACCAGGACCGAACGACGGGTGCTCCGCGAGTCCGTCGCGGGACCGCGCTCGATCCTGGCGGCGCGGAGCGTCCGGGGTGTCTGCGTCCGGATGCCGGCTGGGCCGAACGCGTCTACCTGTTCCTGCCGAAGCCTCGGCGATGCGGTCGCGCAGCCGAGGCGCTTGCGGTCAGTTCAGGAACGCCGACAGCAGCAGGAACGACACCACGGCCGACGGCAGCAGCGAGTCGAGCCGGTCCATCAGGCCGCCGTGCCCGGGCAGCAGCGTTCCCATGTCCTTGATGCCGAGGTCCCGCTTCATCAGCGACTCGACCAGGTCGCCCAGCGTCGCGGTCAGCACGATCGCGACCCCGAACACCACACCCTGCCAGATCTGCCCGTCGAGCAGCAGCGTCAGCGTCAGCCCGCCCGCCACGACGCCCGCGACCAGCGAGCCGCTGAAGCCTTCCCACGTCTTCTTCGGGCTGATCGACGGCGCCATCGGGTGCTTGCCCTTGAGGACACCGGCGATGTAACCGCCGGTGTCCGACGCGACGACGCCGATCAGGAACGCCAGCACCCGGCCCACCCCGTCGGCGGGCGGGACCAGCATCGCCGCGAACGCGCCGAACAGCGGCAGGTACGCGGCGGTGAACACGGACGCGCTGATGTCCCGCAGATAGCCCTCGGCCCCGCCGGGCAGGCGCCACAGCAGGCAGGCCAGGACGGTGACCGCGAACGCGATCAGCGCGCCCTCGTAACCGAACGGCCAGGCCAGCCAGATCATCGCCTGACCGCCGGCCAGCAGCGGGACCAGTGCGAGCCGGATCCCCGCGGCACGGCGGAGCGCCTGCGCGAACTCGTACGTGCCGACGGCGATCGCCGCCGCGATGATCCCGATGAACAGGTACCGCACGGTGAGCAGCGACACGAGGATCGCCGCGCCCAGCAGCAGCCCGACACCGATCGCCGCGGGAAGGTTGCGTCCCGCCCGCGACGCTTTCTTGGCCGGTTCGGCCGGCTCCGCAGAAGCCACGGGGGCCTTCTCGCGTTCTTCGCTCACCGGGGGCATCAGACCTCGAGCAGCTCGGTTTCCTTGTGTTTGACGAGCTCGTCGACCTTCGCCACGTAGTTGTCGGTCAGGTGCTGCAGTTCCTTCTCCGCGCGCGCGACCTCGTCCTCACCGGCTTCGCCGTCCTTGGCGATGCGGTCGAGCTCCTCCTTGGCCTTGCGGCGCACCCCGCGGATGTGGACCTTGGCGTCCTCGCCCTTGGACTTGACCATCTTCACCATCTCCTTGCGCCGCTCCTCGGTGAGCTGCGGGATGGTGATGCGGATGATCTGCCCGTCGTTGGACGGGTTCACGCCCAGGTCGGACTCGCGGATGGCCTTCTCGATCGCACCGAGCTGCCCCTGGTCGTAGGGCTTGACGATCACCATGCGGGCCTCGGGGATGTTGACGCCGGCCACCTGGTTCAGCGGCATCGTCGACCCGTACGCCTCGACCATGATCCGGGCGAACATGCCCGGGTTGGCCCGGCCGGTCCGCACCGACGACAGATCCTCCTTGGCGAAGGACACCGCTTTTTCCATCTTCTCCTCGGCGTCGAGGAGGGTCTCGTCGATCACGGCTACTCCCGTTGTCTGTGCTGTTGTTCCCGGTCCCCCGGCGGTCAGGCGCTCGGCCCGGCGACGGGGGTGCTCACCAACGTGCCGATCCTCTCACCACGCACCGCCCTGGCGATGTTCCCCTCGGTGAGAAGGTTGAACACGATGATGGGCATGTTGTTGTCCATGCAGAGGCTGAAGGCGGTGGCGTCGGCGACCTTGAGCCCGCGTTCGAGCACCTCGCGGTGGCTGATCTCGTCGAACATCTTGGCGCTCGGGTCGCTCTTCGGGTCCGCGGTGAAGACCCCGTCCACGGCCTTGGCCATGAGCACCGCCTCGCAGCCGATCTCCAGCGAGCGCTGGGCGGCGGCGGTGTCGGTGGAGAAGTAGGGCATCCCGGTGCCGGCGCCGAAGATCACCACGCGGCCCTTCTCGAGGTGCCGCTCGGCGCGCCGCGGGATGTAGGGCTCGGCGACCTGCCCCATGGTGATGGCGGTCTGCACGCGCGTGGGGACGCCTTCCTTCTCCAGGAAGTCCTGCAGCGCCAGGGAGTTCATGACGGTGCCGAGCATGGCCATGTAGTCGGCCCGGTCGCGGTCCATGCCGCGCTGGGACAGCTCGGCGCCGCGGAAGTAGTTGCCGCCGCCGATCACGACGGCCATCTGGACGCCGGTGCGAACGACGTCCGCGATCTGCGCGGCCACGGAGTGGACGACGTCGGGGTCGAGACCGAGCGCTCCCCCGCCGAACATCTCGCCACCCAGTTTCAGCAGCACCCGCCGGTAACCGCCGTCGGCTCGTTTCGCCTCGCCCATGTCCGCCTCCGCCCGCTCGGGTGCTCTCGTGGAGCCTGCCTTCGCGAGTGTGCCCCGTCCCCGTGATCACGGAGACGGGGCACCCTCACGTCACTGCCGTCGTGTTACGGCTGGCCGACCTCGAACCGGGCGAACCGGGTGACGGTCACGCCGGCCGCGTCGAGCAGCGCCTTGACGGTCTTCTTGTTGTCGAGCACCGACGGCTGCTCCAGCAGCACGGTGTCCTTGTAGAACGCGTTGACCTTGCCCTCGATGATCTTGGGCAGGGCCTGCTCGGGCTTGCCTTCGGCCCGGGCGGTCTCCTCGGCGATGCGGCGCTCGTTGTCGACCAGGTCGGCGGGCACCTCTTCGCGGGTCAGGTACTTCGGCTTGAGGGCCGCGATCTGCAGCGCCGCGTTGCGGGCCGCCTCGGCGGCGCCGTCGCCCTCGCCGCTGTACTCGACCAGCACGCCGACCGCCGGGGGCAGGTCGGTGCCGCGGCGGTGCAGGTACGTCGCGACCTGGCCGTCGAAGGCCACGACGCGGCGCAGGACCAGCTTCTCGCCGATCTTGGCGGCCAGCTCCTGGACGGCGTCGCCGACGGACTTGCCGCCCTCGAGCTCGGCCGCGGCCAGCTTCTCGACGTCGTCGGTCTGCAGGGTCTGGGCGACCTTGACGATCTTGTTGGCGAGCTCCTGGAACTGCTCGTTCTTGGCGACGAAGTCGGTCTCGGAGTTGATCTCGACCAGCACGCCGCCGTCCCCGGCGACGAGGCCCTCGGCGGTGGCGCGCTCGGCGCGCTTGCCGACGTCCTTGGCGCCCTTGATGCGCAGGAACTCAACGGCCTTGTCGAAGTCGCCGCCGCTCTCCTCGAGCGCCTTCTTGCAGTCCATCATGCCGGAGCCGGTGAGCTCGCGGAGACGCTTGACGTCCGCCGCGGTGTAGTTCGCCATCGTGCGGTGTCCGTTCCTCTCGGAAAGTTGTGGGGGCCGCGCCTGCGCGGCGTGGCCTGCCGGAAAGATTCAGGAGGCGGTGGTCTGCTCGGCCGGGGCCTCGTTGCCCTTGAGCAGGTCCTGCTCCCACTCGGCCAGCGGCTCGTCGGACACGCCCGGCTCGGGCTTGTCCTGGCCCTCGGCGGCCGGCGCGGAGCCGTTGCGGCTGGAGCGGGCCATCAGGCCGGCGGCGGCGGCCTCGGCGACCACCTTGGTGAGCAGCGCGGCCGAGCGGATCGCGTCGTCGTTGCCCGGGATCGGGTAGTCGACCTCGTCCGGGTCGCAGTTGGTGTCCAGGACCGCGACGACCGGGATGTTCAGCTTGCGCGCCTCGCCGACGGCGATGTGCTCCTTCTTGGTGTCCACGATCCAGACGGCGCTGGGCACCTTCTGCATGTCGCGGATACCGCCGAGGGTGCGCTCCAGCTTCTCCTTCTCGCGGGTCAGCGTCAGGATCTCGCGCTTGGTGAGCCCCTGGAAACCGCCGGTCTGCTCCTGCGACTCCAGCTCCTTGAGGCGCAGCAGCCGCTTGTGGACCGTCTGGAAGTTGGTCAGCATGCCGCCGAGCCAGCGCTGGTTGACGAAGGGCATGCCCACGCGCTGCGCCTCGCGGGCGATCGCCTCCTGGGCCTGCTTCTTCGTGCCGACGAACATGATGGTGCCGCCGTGCGCGACGGTCTCCTTGATGAACTCGTACGCACGGTCGATGTAGCTCAGCGTCTGCTGCAGGTCGATGATGTAGATGCCGTTGCGCTCGGTGAGGATGTAGCGCTTCATCTTCGGGTTCCAGCGGCGGGTCTGGTGCCCGAAGTGCACGCCGGAATCGAGCAGCTGCTTCATGGTGACGACGGCCATGGCCGGATCCGCACCTCTTCTGTGTAGCGCGCGCCCCGCGGGACGCGCTGGCCGGTTTTGTCGCCGTCGGCCGGGTGGCCGGCGACCCTGGTGCAGTGCCGGTGCCCGGACCCCGGGGGTTGTTCCTCGGGGACCGCCGGGCGCCGTGGGTTCCTCTGAGCGGGGAACCTGCACGTACACGCGAAGTCGACCTGTCGTGACAGGCCGCGCGAACAGTGTACGCCCTGGCGACGCGGGGTTCACCACGGGCGGCCTCGTGATCGCGGCAGGCGCCGCGGGAGCCCGGGGGCGCCAGTGGTGAGCCGGATGCACCACCGCCGACCCGGGCGCACTGGGGGCGAGCCTAGGTGCGACACGGGTGAGCCCGGGGTGCTGCGGGTGAGCCCGGGGTGCTGCGGGTGAGCCAGGGCGCGCAGTACGGGCCCCGAGCCCGCGGTGCTGCTCCTGGATGCGCGACGCGGGCCCCGGATGCGCGGGGCCGGCCTCGGGTGCGCCGTGCCGGCCCCGAGTGCGTCACCGCCGGCCGGCGTGCGCCATCGCCCGCCCGGGCGTCTGGGGGTGAGCCCGAGTTCTGCGGCATCTCGGGCGCTGGCCCTGTTCCCCTTCGGGGTTCGCACTTCCGGCTCGTTCTGGTGGCCCGTACCCCACGCGAACCGTGCTCGGCCCCCTGCGGCCCGCTCGCGCGTGGTGCGAGTGTGTTCGCAGGTTCGAGTTGTCCACAAGCGGCCGAGTTATCCACAGATTTGGTCAGCGGCCGTTCCCGAGGCCGGAAGTGCGCCACCCTGGGTTGATGATCGTGGTAGTTCGCCGATTGCTCGGGATCGTGCTGGTCAGCGCCGGTTTGCTGGCCGGCTCGCCGGACGTTGGAGGGGTCAGGGCGGCACCTCAGGGACCCGTGACGACCGCCCCGCCGGCTGCGGTGCGCGACGACCTGGATCCGCGGTTCGGGTGGCCGTTGTCGCCCAAGCCGGTGGTGGTCCGGCCGTTCCAGGCGCCGTCAGGGCCGTACGGGCCGGGTCATCGCGGGGTGGACCTGGCTGCGACGCCCGGTCAGCAGGTTCTGGCCGCGGGGCCGGGCGTCGTGGTGTTCGCGGGGCTCGTCGCGGGGCGTCCGGTGGTCTCGATCGACCACGACGGCGGGTTGCGCACGACCTACGAGCCGGTCACGCCGACGGTTCCGGCCGGGACGCAGGTGTGGCGGGGACAGCCGATCGGCGTCGTCGAGGCCGGGCATCCGGGGTGTCCGGTCGAGGCCTGCCTGCACTGGGGTGTCCGCCGGGGCGAGGAGTACCTGAGCCCGCTTCCCCTGGTCCAGACCGGCACAGCGATCCGGCTGAAACCCTGGGCAGGTTAGACCCCGGCCTGCTCCGTGAGCCGGGCGCGCAGCCGGAGGACCGCGCGGGTGTGCAGCTGGCTGACCCGCGACTCGGTGACGCCCAGGACCCGGCCGATCTCGGCGAGCGTCAGCCGTTCGAAGTAGTAGAGGCTGACCACGATCCGGTCACGCTCGGTCAGCTGGGCGATGGCCTCGGCGAGCTGGCGCCGGTTGTCCCGGTCGACGAGGACGGCGACGGGGTCGATGGCGTCGTCGTCGGGGAGCGTGTCGACCAGCGAGCCGCTCTCCCGGCCGGCCGCCATGAGGTCCTCGAGCGCGACGACGCTGGTCAGCTGGAGCTGACTGTAGAGGTCGCGCAGCTCTTCGAGGGTGATGCCCAGCTCGGCGGCGACCTCGGTGTCGGTCGGGGTGCGGCGCAGGCGGCCGCCGAGGCGCTCGAGCGCGCGCTCCACCTCACGGGCACGGCTGCGCACGACGCGGGGCACCCAGTCCTGGGAGCGCAGGTCGTCGAGGATCGCGCCGCGGATCCGCTGCATCGCGTAGGTCTCGAACCGCAGGCCGCGCTCGGGCTCGAACTTCTCGATGGCGTCGATCAGGCCGAAGATGCCGGACTGGATGAGGTCGCTGACGTCGACATGCGTGGGCAACCCGGTCCCCACCCGCCCGGCGACGTACTTGACCAGCGGCGCGTAGTGCAGGACCAGGCGCTCCCGCAGCCGCTGCTCCGGGCAGGTCCGGAACTTGCGCCAGACGGCTTGGATCGCGGAGTCGCCGTCACCCGCGCGGGTGGGGCTGCCACCGGGTTGGGCAGCACCGGGTTGGGCAGCACCGGGTTGGGCAGCACCGGGTTGGGTGGCACCGTCGGTGACCGACGCGCCGCTGCCCCGCGAACCGGTGCCCGCGTTCGGCTCGGTCGCGGCCTGCGCACCAGCGTCCGCCACCGGCCCACCACCAGTGACCCGCGGTCCCTCGACCCCCGACTCGCTACCCCCGATCTCCTCGGTCGCGGCCTGCGCACCGGCACCTGCCACCGGCTCGCCGCTGCGAGGTGCCTCCGCGAGCGTGCCGGAGGCCGCCGCCGCTGTGGCTTCGGGGGCACTCTCCCGTGTGGGCGCGCTGGGGGTACCAGTGGCCGTCGGTTCCCCGGTGCGCTCGCTCCCGGGCTCGCCGTCCTGTTCGGACGTGGGCAGCATCGGTCGCCCGGCCTGGTCGGGGGCGGGGCGGGCAGGTGTCGCTCGCAAATCGGCCTTCACACGGGAACCGTTCTCGGCAGCGGGCTCAGGTCGTTCTCCGGGCTCGTACGGGGTGGGCGGTGTCAACGATCCTGCCTGCCGTCCTCCGAGGTCATCGGGATCGGGGGTGGGCTTGGTCATGGATCGCCTTCAACCGCTCGACGGTCACGTGAGTGTAAAGCTGTGTCGTGGCAAGCGTAGCGTGACCGAGTAGCTCCTGAACGCTGCGAAGGTCGGCACCGCCCTCCAGCAGGTGCGTTGCCGCGGTGTGCCGCAGTCCGTGCGGGCCCATGTCGGCCGCCGAGGGCACCGTGTCGAGCGCTTCGTGCACCACTCGCCGGACCGTCCGCGGGTCCAGCCGCCCACCCCGCACACCGAGGAACAGCGCGGACGCGTGCGGCTTCGCCACCGCACCGGCCACCGCCGGCCGGCCGTGGTCGAGCCAGCTGCGCAGAGCCCGATCGGCCGGCGCGCCGAACGGGACCATGCGCTCCTTGCCGCCCTTGCCGAGCACCCGGACGAGCCTGCGGCCGAAGTCCACATCGTCGACGTCGAGCCCGCACAGCTCGGACACCCGCACCCCGGTCGCGTAGAGCAGCTCGAGGACCGCGTGATCACGCAGGGCGACCGGCTCCTGTTGCGCTGCGCCGCTGCCCGCCGCGGTGAGGACGTCCTCCGCCTCGTCCGGCCGGAGCACCGGCGGGAGGGTCCGGTGCACGCGAGGCGCCACCAGCTTCGCCCCCGGGTCGTGGTCCAGCGCGCCTTGGCGGCGAGCCCAGGCGGTGAAGGTCCGGGCCGAAGCCGCTCGCCGTGCGAGAGTGGTCCGTCCCGCTCCCCCGTTCCGCTGGTCGGCCAACCACGACCGGAGCACCCCGATGTCCAGGCCCGCGAGCGCGGCGGCGTCCGGCTGCGGCTCCTCACCGTGCAGGAACCCCAGCAGGGACACCACGTCCCCGACATACGCGCGCACCGTGTGCGGGGACAGCCCTCGCTCCAGCCCGAGGTGCCGTTCGTAGTCGTCGACCAGGCCCGCGGCGGCGCGCGGCAGGGCGTCCCGGAGGGCGTGCAGGTCCGTTTTGCGGCCCCGAGATTCCCGTGCGGACATGGTTGTTCACGCTGCGCGAAGGGGCGCGCGTGGTCAAGCATCGCCACACCGGGAGCAGATGACGATCGCATCACCTCCTCGCCCTGCCGCGCCAGCCGCTTTCGCAGCGCTCGGCGAGGTCGTCGAGTTCGAGGGCGGGCAGTACCGCCCGGACCCGGGCGACCGGAACCCCGGATTCGGCGGCGATCTGCTCGGCGGACTTGCCCTCGCGTTTGTGGAGCGCTTCGTGGACGCGCAGGGCGTCCGGGCCGAGGCCGTCCGTCGGCCGTTTCGAGCGGACCTTCTCGGGCCGGGGCGTGCCGAGCCGGCCGACGGTTTCGATCACGTCGTCGATCGAGGCCACGAGGGTCGCGCCGGATTCGCGGATCAGCTCGTGGCAGCCGATCGACATCGCGGAGGTGATCGGCCCGGGGACGGCCATCACGACCTTGCCGAGCGCGCCGGCTGTCGTCGCGGTGTTGCGCGCGCCGCTACGCCGGCCGGCCTCGACGACGATGGTGCCTTCGCTGAGCGCCGCGATGAGGCGGTTGCGGACCAGGAAGCGGTGGCGGGCGGGCGGTGTGCCCGGCGGGTACTCGCTGGCGACGAGCCCGCCGAGTTCGGCGATCTTGTCGAGGAGGACGACGTGCCCGGCGGGGTATCCGGCGTCGAGGGCGCAGCCGAGCAGCGCGACGGTGGTGCCGCCCGCGGCCAGGGCTCCGCGGTGGGCGGCGCCGTCGACGCCGTAGGCCGCACCGGAGAAGATCGGCACTCCCTGGCGGGCCAGGGCAGAAGCGAAGTCGCCGGCCACGTGCTCGCCGTACCCGGTGGCCGACCTGGCGCCGACGATCGCCACGGCCTGTTCGGTGGCCTCATCGAAGCGGGTGTGGCCGCGCACCCACAACGCGAGTGGCGGGGCGGCACCCGGCACGCCGCGGCTGGCCGCCAGCTGGAGGGACAGGAGCGGCCAGGCCGGCCACTCGTCGTCCTCCGGAATCAGCAGCCGCATGCCGAGGCGAGCGCCTTCGTCGAGGTCGCGCTGGGCGTGGTCGTGCGTGCGGCGGGCCTCGGTCTCGTCGCGCACACGGCTGGGACAGTCGCCGGCGCGGATCGCTTCGGCGGCGGCGACGGGCCCGAGCTGGGCGACGAAGTCGACCACGGCCGGGGCCGGCGGCTCGGCGACGCGGACCAGGTAGGAACGGGCCAGGCGCTCGGCGGCGAGGTTGTCGGTGGAGGGCTCGGGGGCGGTGTGTGAGCTGGTCACGCCGGCCTCCGGATGCGGGGTTCCAGCGCGGCGACCAGGTGGACTGGGGTGGGTTCGGTGCCGATTCGGGGCGTGGTCATTCCCAGCCTCGGGATGTGGGCGGGCAGGTTCGTGGCGAGCGGTTCGCGCAAGTCGGTCGCGGGGCTCATGCGGCTCTCCGATCGCGGAACTCCAGCGCGGCGGCCACGTGATCGGAGGTCGGTTCCTCGACCTTGGCGAGGTCGGCCAGCGTCCACGCGATGCGGAGGCATCGGTCGGCGCCGCGGGCGGTGATCGTGCCGCGTTCGAGGCTTCGCTCCAGCAGGGCTGTCGTCGGGGGTGGGAGGGCGAACTCGCGGTGGAG
>NZ_PQHY01000027.1:0-78971 GCF_003385175.1 Amycolatopsis ruanii | reverse complement strand
CCGGTGACAACCGCTTCTCACTCTTACGTGGAGTCACAGCCCCAGATGTCATCACTCACAGTGCCCATCCCGCCGGACCTCAGCCCGGCGTGTCGGGCCAGAAACACCGATCTTGAAACAGTCCCTTCGATCCCGGCGACACCGGTGCCGATGCCGTTGGTGCCGTGGTAGGAGTTCGTCCGGCTGATGACGTGCACCCGCTCGGGCTGCCCCTGCACCACGTGGTAGCGGCGCGCGATCTTGACGGCGCTGTCGATCGCCTCGCCACCGCCGGTGGTGAGGAAGACCTTGGCGTCCGGCATCGGCGCGAGCCCGGCCAGCCGCCCCGCGAGGGCGCGCGCCGGTTCGTTGGCGAAGTCACCGAAGATCGAGTAGCCGGCGAGCTTGCGCATCTGCTCGGCGGCCGCCTCGGCGATCTCCGCCCGGCCGTGCCCCACGTTGGCGTACCAGAGGCTCGCCGTGGCATCCAGGTAGCGGTTGCCGGTCGTGTCGTAGACCCACACGTCCTCGCCGCGCTCGAGGACGAACTCGTCGTCCTGGACGACCGCCATGTCCGAGAACGGATGCCACAGTGCTGTGTCCATGCCCCTCACGGTAGCGGGCGGACGACCTTGCCGGGGTTGAGAATTCCCAGCGGGTCGAACGCCTGCTTGACCGCTTGGTGAACGGACACGCCCACCTCGCCCAGCTCCCTTTCCAGCCAGTCTCGTTTCAGCATGCCCACGCCGTGCTCGCCCGTGATCGTGCCGCCCAGCCGGAGACCGAGCGCCATGATCGCGTCGAACGCGGCCTGCCCGCGTCGCACCGAGTCCGGGTCCGCGGCGTCGAAGACCACGTTCGGGTGCATGTTGCCATCCCCCGCGTGCCCGCACGTCGGGATCAGCACGTCGTGCTCACGGGAGATGGCGGTGACTCCTTCGAAGAACTCCGCCAGCCGTGAACGAGGCACGCACACGTCGTCGACAAGCCGGTCACCGAGCTGTTCCATCGCGACCCCAGCCAACCGTCGCGCCGCGATGAGCAGGTCCGCCTCGGTGCGGTCGCTCGCCACGAGCACTTCGGTCGCCCCGCAGGACCGCGCGACCTTCGCGAACGCCTCGAGGTCGTGCGGTGCCGCGGGGCCCCGATCGGACTGGGCGATCAACACGGCCTCGACATCGTCCGGAAACCCCAGGTCGCGGTACGCCGCGACCGCGTCGATCGTGGGCTTGTCCATCAACTCGAGCACCGACGGACGCTGCCCGCTGCTCAGGTATTCCGTTACCGTCCGGCACGCCGCCGGCGGCGCCGCGAAGAACGCGACCGCCGTCAACGGCGCCTCCGCCACCGGCCTCAGCGCCACGGTCACCTCGGTGATCACCCCGAGCGTGCCCTCCGAGCCGGTGAACAGCCGCACCAGGTCGTACCCGGCTACACCCTTGGCGGTGCGGCGGCCCGTCCGCAGTACTCGCCCGTCGGCGAGCACCACTTCCAGTTCACGGACGAAGTCGCTGGTGACGCCGTACTTCACGCAGCACAGCCCACCGGCGTTGGTGGCGACGTTGCCACCGATCGTCGACGACTCCCATGAGCCGGGGTCGGGCGGGTAGAACAGGCCCTTGTCCTCGACCGCGTGGGACAGGACCGCGTTCACGACCCCCGGCTGCACAGTTGCCGTGTGGTTGATCTCGTCGATGTCCAGGATGCGGGTCATCCGCTCCAGCGAGAGCAGGATCGCCCCGTCGACCGCGTTCGCTCCGCCTGACAGTCCCGTCCGGGCACCCTGTGGGACGACAGGGATCCGGTGCCGGGAAGCGACACGCAGAATTCGTGCTACTTCTTCGGTGTCGGTCGGCCGTGCCAGCGCCACCGGCACGCCGGCGGTGCCGAAACCGGCTTGGTCGAATCGGTAACCGGCCAGCACGTCCGGGTCGGTCGTGACGAAATCAGCCTCGAGCTCGGCGATGAGTCCCACGAACTCACCGTATCGGGCGAAGGTCGGCGAGAGAACCGGGTGATGCCCGGGCGCTCGCCCGCGTGCATCCGGGCATCACCCCCTCTGGAGTGGTCTCAGGCGGTGATCTCCTTGCGGTTCTCACCACTCTCGATAGCAATCTTGCGCGGTTTGGCGGCCTCGGCGACCGGGATCCTCAGCGTCAGCACCCCGGCCTCGTAGCCCGCCTTGATGTTGTCGGTGTCGAGCGTGTCGCCCAGGAAGAGCTGACGGGAGAACACCCCGAGCGGCCGCTCGGCCACCTGCATCTCGACGTTGTCACCAGTGGCGGAGGGGCGCCGCTCCGCCTTGACGGTCAGTACGTTGCGTTCGATGTCCAGCTCGATCGCGTCCGGGTCCACGCCGGGCAGGTCGAACACGACCACGAACTCGTCACCCGCGCGATAGGCGTCCATCGGCATCACCGCGGGGCGCGACCACGTTCCGGGCCCCTGGCCGAACACCTGCTGGGTCAGGCGGTCCAGTTCACGGAAGGGATCGGTGCGCATCAACATCTGGCCACACCTCCTCTGGTCTCGTTCACCTTGGACGTTGACGTCGCACACCACAGTTATAGCGCGTCGTCGCTCCGTTGACAAGTCACAATGTCATCGGCATGATGACATTGTGCCGCCCTACGAGAACATGCATCACGCGCTGGAACTGGTGGAGGGTGTCCTCGGCGAAGCCACCGCCGGGGACGACCCGAGGAAGGTGCTCGCCGCACTCGAGGTGCTGCGAGCTCTGCGGGACGAGCTGACGGCCTGGGAACCGCAGCTCATCGAGGCCGCACGCGAGGCGGGGGCCAGCTGGGCGGAGCTGGCGCCGGCGCTCGGTGTGGCGAGCAGGCAGGCGGCCGAGCGTCGCTACCTGCGGCTCCGGGATGCCGCGGGCAGCGCCAACACGGCCGACGAGCGGGTACAGGAGACCCGGGACCGCCGCGCGGAAGAGAAGGCGGTCACCCAGTGGGCGCGCGAGAACTCGGCATCGCTGCGCCGGCTGGCCGGGCAAATCAGCGCGCTGAAAGGAGTGCCGGGAGTCGGCAAGGTCCGGCGGGCACTGGCCGAGGACGACGCTGCGGCCCTGCTGACGCCGCTGACGGGGGTGAGCCAGTACCTCGACCACGCATACCCCCAACTGGCGGTCGAGATTTCGGCTGTCAGCGAGCACATGGACCGGGTTCGTCGGGAGACCCAGGAGAGGAGGCAATCGTCCCGGGCGGGCAGCAGTTCCTGACCGACGGCGAGGGAGTGGGATAGAACGGACTCAGCTCGGCAAGGTGGGGTCGGCCGTGGAGCCCGGGAAGCCTGCCTGGCCGGGGAGGTGGGCCGGAGCGCTTCACCGCTGACCTTGCGTGAACCGAGCAGGAGCGAGGTGTCGCATTGGGTGAAGCGGGCGTGGCTTCCACCAATCGTCACCCAGGGCTCAGCCTGCAACCCATCTCGGGGCGCACGGGACCAGCAGGCTATACGTCTGACGGGTACGTGTAACCCCACGTCAGAGAGCAGCCCTCAGCAAAGGCGTCTCAGGGCACGACTTCCGCTGGGGACTTCTCGGGGGCGGAGGCTTGTTCCGGGACCGCGATCTCGACGCGCGGGACCGACGGAGCCTTGCCTGCCGAGGCGGCGGCCTCTTCGGGCTGGCCGGCATGTCCCTCGATAGCGGGAGCCGTGCTGGCTGAGGCGGGAGCCGGGTCGGCCGAGGCTTGCGGCTGGGCCGTTGTTGTGGCGGTTTCGCTCAGGGGTGAGGTCTCCGGCAGGTGGGGGGTCGCCTCGTCCACGCGCGCGGCCTCCACTGGGCGTCGGGCTGTCTCGGGCAGCCGTGGGGCCGCCTCGCCCACGCGCGCCGCCTCCGCCGGGCGACGGGCTGTCTCGGGCAGGTCTGGGGTTGCCCCGTCCCCGTGCGCCGCTTCCGTACGGCGACGGGCTGTTTCGGGTAGCCGTGGGGCCGCCTCGCCCGCGTGCGCCGCCTCTACCGGGCGACGAGCTGTCTCCGGTAGGCCTGGAGCCGCCTCACCCACGTGCGCCGCCTCCACTGGGCGTCGGGCTGTGTCCGGCAGGTGTGGGGTTGCCTTGCCCAGGCGCGTCGTCTCTGCCGGGCGTTTCGTCTCGGTCAGGAGTGGGGTTGCCTCGGTCAGGAGGGTGTTGACCGCGCGGAGGCGCTCGGCCGTGTCCTCCCGGATCTTGCTCAGTTCGGTGACCTTCGCGGTGGCCTCGTCGGTGCGTCGGCGCGCTTCGGCGGTTGCTTCGGCCAGCAGTTTTTCGGCTTGGGCGCTGGCGCGGGTGACCTTGTCCTCAGCGCGGGCGGTCGCCGCTGCGACCAGGGCGCTCGCCCGGTCGGTGGCCTCCGCGACCATGGTGTCCGCGCGCCTCGTTGCGTCGGCCAGGAGGGAGTCGGCGCGCGTGGTCGCGTCGGTGAGCTTCGCGTCGGCTCGAGCGGTGGCCTCGGCGACCAGCGACTCGGCCCGGGACTGGGCGTCGGCGCTGAGCTTCTCCGCCTGGGCGACCAGCTCATCGGCCTTCGCGCGGGCGTCGGCCTCCCGCTCGGCGGCCTTGGCCTGCAGGGCTTCGGCTTCCGCCCGAGCCGAGGACAGCGTCTGTTCGGCCTCGGCCCGGGCCGAGGTGGACGTCTCCTCGGCTTCGGCGCGGGCGGAGGCCAGCAGCTCCTCGGCGCGCGTGCGGGCCGAGGCCACCGTGGTCTCCGCCTCGGCGCGGGCGGAGGCCAGCAGGTCGTCCGCGCGCGTGCGGGCCGACGTCACCGTGGTCTCCGCCTCGCTGCGCGCGGAGGTCAACAGGTCATCGGCGCGGGTGCGAGCTGAAATCGTGGCGGCCTCGGCTTCGGCTCGGGCAGAACGCAGCAGGTCGTCGGCGCGAGTGCGGGCAGAGGTCAGCAGGCGATCAGCCTCCGCGCGGGCCGAGGACAGCGTCTCCTCGGCCTGGGCGCGGGCGGTGGTCAACGTTTCCTCTGCCTCCGCACGAGCCGATGTCAGCGTTTCGTCCGCTTCGGCGCGCGCTGACGTCAGCGTCTCTTCCGATTCAGCGCGGGCCGACGACAACAAGCGATCAGCCTCCGCGCGGGCCGAGGACAGCGTCTCCTCCGCCTCGGTGCGGGCTGACGTCAGCGTTTCGTCCGATTCAGCGCGGGCCGAGGTCAGCAGGCGATCAGCCTCGGCGCGGGCTGAGGTCAGCGTCTCTTCCGCTTCGCTGCGGGCGGAACTCAGCAGGTCATTGGCCTTAGCCTGGGCGGTTGAGACCAGTTCGTCCGCTTTGGCGCGGGCCTCGGCTTCACGTTCGGCGATCACCCGCAGCGACGTGGCGCGGCGGACGGCCATCGCCTCTTCGAAGTCCCTCTCGATCTCGGCGCGGCGGCGGGCGGCCTGCTCATCCAGCTTGTGCCTGCTCTGCGTGGCCTGACGCGTCATCAGGTCCACCTCGGCCTGGGTGCGGCGCATCAGTTCGGCCTGCTCCTCGGCCATCTGCCGACGCCGGGCGTCCAGCTCGGTGACCAGGCGCTCGTGCCGTTCCCGCAGGCGACCGGCCGCCTGCTCGGCCGCGGCCCAGCTCCGCTCGGCCGCCAGCCGGGCCCGTTCGGTGACCTCCGCGGCTTCGTCCTCGGCCAGCTCCACCATCCGCAGCAACCGCTCGGTCAGCCCCTCCGCCTCGATCGGCGTCCGGCTGATCCGGTCGATCTTCGCGCACAGGGCGTCGTTCTCCGAGCGCAGTTCCTCCATCTGCGCGGCGAGACGCTCGACGGCGGCCGCGGCCGCGTCCCGATCGGCGATCACCATCCGCAGGTCAGCCTCGACGGCGCGGACGTACGCCTGCACCTGGCGAGCATCGTAACCACGCCACGAGCGGTCGAAATCCGTCCGCAGTGGCACCAGATCCTCGCGAGCGTCCACGGCCGTCATCCGCACCTCCCGAAGAGACTGTCCTGAGTGGACAAAACTGGTGAAAGCCTGCCACTGCCCAGCATCCTCTCATCCGCGCCCGCCGTCCACCCGCGGGGCCCGGCGAATCGAATTTCTCCTGTGACGTCTCCGGATTGCTTCCCGGGAGCCGGCGTTCCAACCGGATGGCGGCACGCGCCGTGGGCGGAACTCATGCACGGCAACGAGCATCCGTCCGGTTCACCTGCGCGTATTGCCGAGGCCGACGTTCGGATGCCTCGCGTTCGAGCCGGTGATCACCCTGTGCAAGCGGGCGTTCGCGGGCGCCCATCCCGCGGAGCTCGGCAACGGCGGTGCCGGCGATGAACCTTCAACTCCCGGTCGAGGCAAAGTCTGGCGCGGCTGCGGAGCCCACGCGACCGAGGCCGAGGGGCAGGCACTCACCCCGGCCGACGCCGAGTCGGACGCAACCGCGGAGCACCCGCAGGTGAGATCGAGGGGCAGGCGCTCGCGCCGATCGAGGCAAAATCGGGCACGACCACGGAGCACGCAGCCGGGGGTGGGCTCACTCCGGTCGAGGCAAGGGTTGGGCGCGGCAGCGGAGCCCCGCAGCCAAAGCCGAAGGTCAAGCGCTCATCCCGATCGACGCAAAGTCGATGCAACCGCGGAGCACCCGCAGCCCGGATCGAGGGTCAGGCGTTCGCGCCCATCGAGGCAAAATCGGGCACGACCACGAAGCTCGCAGCCGGGGGTGGGGCTCACTCCGGTCGAGGCAAGGTCGGGCGCGGCAGCGGAGCGCCCGCAGCCAAAGCCGAAGGTCAGCGCCCACCCCAACCGGCGCAAAACCGGGCACGACCACGGAGCACGCAGCCGAGGATGGGGCTCACGCCGGTTGAGGCAACATCGGGCGGCGCCGCGAAGCCCCTGCAGCCAAAGCCGAAGGTCAAGCGCCCACCCCGACCGACGCAAAGTCGGACGCGACCGCGGAACACCCGCGGGCGAGATTGCGGGTCAGGCGTTCGCTCCGATCGAGGCAAAATCGGGCAGGGCCTCGGAGCTCGCAGGCGAGATCGAGGGGCAGGCCCTCGCCCCGAGCGACGGAAAACCGCGCGCAGCCGCGGAGTTCGCGGCCGCGGGCAAGGGGTTCACTTCGATCGAGGCAAGGTTGGGTGCGGCTGCGGAGCCCCTCAGTCGAGGCGGGGCAGGCGTTCACTCCCCGCAAGTCCGAAAGGCCCTGGCGGGTGCAGCGCGGCATCCCCGGGCGGGAGGACGGGCACTGCGTGAAGTCGGCGTCCCGCGAAGGGGGCAGCGCGGGTGGCGCGCGCCGAGCTGGGGTTTCGTGGGCGCTGTCTGAACGCAACCCGAGGTGCGGGCGACTCTTCCCAGGTCACGGGCGCCGCGGGTATCGATCTCGGGCCGCGGAGGAGTGGGGGGGGGGGCTCGGGATCGGGTGCGCGGCTCGGTTCCTCGCCCACGCGACGGGCTCGGTGTCACGGCCACCGGCACGTTCGCGGCAAGGAGCGGCTGCTGGTGGCCGGGGGCACGCTCAGGGCGGCGCCGTCCCGGGCAGCCGCCGGGTGACGCGTCTACTCGCGTTGCCGTGGCGCGCCTGCCGGCGGCATCTCTGGCCGGTCCGGCGCCGCCGCGCGATGGCGGCCTGCACGGCGTCGTGCCGTCACTGCGTGTCGTGTCTGGTCGCGAGCCGCGGTGGGCTTCACTCGCCGGATGCCTCAACACCCACTTGACTCTTTCGGGCAAGTTCACGGGCCGCCCGGACGTGGAGGGCCGGCTCGACTTCGGACTGCGCCGGTTTCGAGGTGTTTGCCGCGCGGCGCCAGGAGCCGACACCGTAGCCTTGCCGGGTGACGGAGACCGAGGGGCAGGACAACGCGCGCACGATCGCCGGCCGTTACCGGCTGCAGCGTCACATCGGCGGGGGCGCGATGGGCGTCGTCTGGGAGGCGACCGATCAACTACTCGACCGAACCGTTGCGGTGAAACAACTTCTGCTACCGCCGCGGCTCACCCCGGAAGAGGCCGAGCAGGCCCGCAAACGCTCCTTCCGCGAGGCCCGCCTGGCCGCCCGACTGCAGCACCCGCACGCCATCACCGTGTTCGACGTGGCCGACGACGACGGCAAACCCGTCCTGGTGATGGAATACCTCCCCTCGCACAGCCTGGCCGAGGTCCTCGCCGAGCGGGGCAGCCTCCCGCCGGGCGAGGTCGCCCGCATCGGCGCCCACGCGGCCTCCGCGCTGGCCGCCGCCCACGCCGCCGGCATCGTGCACCGCGACGTCAAACCGGGCAACATCCTGCTCGGCGAGGACGGCACCGCGAAGATCACCGATTTCGGCATCTCCAAGGCCGCCGACGACGGCACCCTCACCGGCAGCGGCCACTTCGCCGGCACGCCCGCCTTCCTCTCCCCCGAGGCCGCCCGCGGCGAGCAGCCCGGCCCGGAGTCCGACGTCTACTCCCTCGGCGCGACGCTCTACACCGCGGTCGAGGGCCGCATGCCCTACGGCGACACCGAGAACCAGATGGCGCTGCTCTACGCGGCCGCCGCCGGCCGGATCGCCCCGCCGGAGCAGGCCGGGCCGCTCACCGGCGTGCTCACCCGCATGCTCCAGGTCGACCCCAAGGCCCGCCCGACGATGGCCGAACTGGCCGCTGAACTGGGCAAACTCGCCATGATGACGGCCACCACGAAGGTCGACCCGGTGCCGCCGCCCCAGCCATCCCGGCGAAGACTCGCCTACGCCGGCGCCGCGCTGGCCGTCGTCGCCGCCGTGGTCGTGGCGCTCGTCGTCCTGCTGCCCTCCTCGACCGGGGACACCGCCGCGCCCGCCGACACGTCCTCGGCCGCGCCCGCCCCCGAGTCCAGCAGCGCGGCGCCGCCGTCGACCAGCGTCACCACCGTGACCAAGACGGCGACCAGCAACCCCGCCCCGGCCGGCGGCTCGCCGGTGCAGGCGGTCAGCGACTACTACGCGATGATGCCGGGCAACACCGACGCCGGCTGGACCCGCCTGGGCCCCGCGCTGCAGGCCCAGGGCAAGGCGAGCTACGTCAGATTCTGGTCCACCATCACCTCGGTGAGCATCGTCGGCGGACCACGCCAGGTCGACGCCGACACCGTCGAGGTCACGGTCGACTTCGTCAAGGGCGGCTCGCACTCCCGCGAGCGGCACCACCTGGGCATGATCCAGCGCGACGGCACCTGGCTGATCAACACCGACACCCTCGTCCGGTAGGACGCATCGCGGTGCGCGAACCGGGCGAGGGCGGCGTGATCCCGCCTCAGGGCAGGTAGTACATCGGGTTCGGCAGCTTCACCGCGCGCTCGGCGTGGCCGCCGTCGAGGTCGCTGTACTGGTCGCCGAGGTTGAGCACGATCGTCGCCCCGGTCGACTCGATGTGCGCCCGCGTGCCGGACTTGTACTGCACGGTGGTGCAGGTCAGCCCGCACGGCAGGTAGTCCGGCGCGCTGGTCTCCGGCTTGAAGAACGCCGCGGCCGGGGCCGGGTAGCCCTCGTTGGCGAGGTTCTTCAGCGACGCCGGGCCCTGGTGCTCCTTGCGCCCGGTCAGGAAGTAGACCCGCACGCCGTGCTGCGCGGCCCAGTTCGCCAGCTCCAGCGTCGGCCGGATCGCCGCGAACGCGCCGTCGTCGATCGCCTTCTCCTGCTCGACCGGGTCGAAGCCGAAGTCGTTGTCGGCCTCCCAGCCGTAGGTGACCTCGGAGGTGTCGTCGATGTCGAGCACGATCGCCGGGTTGCGCACGCCCTGCTGCAGGCGGATCGCGAGGTAGCGCTGGGCCTGGTCGACCTGGCGGCGGACGTCGGCGGCCCACCGGCTGTCGCCGGACTCGTGGTGCTTGCCGGCGGCGTCGACCCAGTTGCCGTAGTACTCCTGCACGTCCAGCTTGACCTGGCCGAGGTTGTCCGGTTCGTGGTTGCCACCCGAGGTCGCGAGCGCGGTGCTGCCCCCGGCAACGGTCGCGCCGATCGCGGCCGCGGCGGCCAACTTGACCAAACCGGACATTTTTTCACGCAGCATGAATCCTCCTCGTGAACGATGCACGAGACGGGAACCTACCCGGGGATGCGCTCCGCGCGACAGAGGAAGAAGTGGGGTGTGCGGCCGATGCGCGTGAGCACCACCGTGGCCTCCTGGTCGCCCGCGAGCTTGAGCCGCTTGCGTAGCGCGTCCGGGTCGACGTCCAGTCCGCGGACCAGGATCTCCAGCCGTCCGACCGCACGGGCGCGCAGCAGCGTGCGCAGGGATTTCTCCTGGTAGGGACCGTGTTCGCGGACGCGGAACGCCCGCACGCCCGGCGGCGGCACGTCGCCGGTCAGGTAGGCGATGCGCTCGTCGAGCTGCCACAACCCGTGCCGGGCCGCGTAGTGCTTCACCAGCCCGGCCCGCACGACCGCGCCGTCCGGGTCGATGATCCACTCGCCGGGCGCGGCGGCCCCGGCGTCCGACGGGTCCCGGTCGGTGATCGTCCATTGTGTACCGTCCGAGCGCAGCACGGTCGCTCGCCGCGAGGCGGTGGCCAGGCCCGCGCTCCACACGCACGCCTCCCGCACCTGGCCGTCGAGCGACACCAGCTCGATCTCCGCCGCCCAGGGCACCGCCGCCGGATCCAGGCCGGGCGCGCACTTCACGGCCAGGTCCCGGCCCGCGTAGACCGCCGCGAGCTCGTCCAGCGGCGGCGCGAAGTCGGCAGGCCGCCAGGTCCGGCGCCCGGACGAATCGCGGCGGGCCGGATCGGCGACGATCACCGCGTCCCGGCTGACCGGCCGCAACGCGTCGGCCCGGACCAGCGGCACCCCCGGGCAGTTGTGCCGCGCCATCGCCAGCCGCACCGGGTCCAGGTCGGAACCAACACACCTGTGCGCGACCCGGGCCAGCTCGGCCAGGTCGGCGCCGATCGAGCAGGTCACGTCGTGCACATCGCGCCCGGCCAGCCGCTCGGCGCGGTGCCGGGCCACCGCGGGCACGCTCGCCTGCTGCAGCGCGTCACCGGTGTAGAGCCAGGACGGGTCGAGCTTGCCCCTGCGCCGCAGCAGCACCGTCTCCAGCACCGCGGCGAACCGCTCGCCCACCAGCTTGCGCACGGCGGCCACGTCCGCGACCCGGTCGGTCAGCGGCAACGCGTCACACGAGGCCAACGCACGTGCGCCTTCCTCCGAGCGGAGGAAGGCGACGTCGTCGAGGGTGAACGCGTAGGGCACTTACGGTTTGGTGCCGGTGATCATCACGTTGTAGAACAGCTCGCGCGGCAGGACCTTGGACAGCACCTTCTTGTCCAGCGCGGACAGCCGCAGCCACAGGTGGTAGGCGAACATCCGCCACCGCACGGTCAGCTTCTCCTGCGGCACCGCCGCCTCGAACGTGCGGATCGGCCACCCGGCCAGCGCCGCGGAGAACTCCTCGGTGACCGCACGGACGTCGACCGCCCCGGCGCCCAGCGCCATGCGCTCCAGCTCCGACGGGTCGAACGTGTGGATGTCGACCACGGCCTCCAGCGCCGCCGCGCGCGAGGACTCGTCCAGCTCCTCCTGCGGGCGCCGCCAGCCGCTCAGCGCGGGCACCTTGGTGACGTTGGTGGTCAGCCACCAGGTCAGCTGGCCCAGCTTGCGCGCGTAGAAGTTGCCGATCTTCGTCGGCTCACCGGCGAAGACGAACCGGCCGCCCGGCTTGAGCACCCGCAGCACCTCGCGCAGCGCGCCCGGCACGTCCGGGATGTGGTGCAGCACCGCGTGCCCGACCACCAGGTCGAAGCTGTCGTCCGGGTACGGGATGCGCTCGGCGTCGGCGACCCGGCCGTCCACATCCAGGCCCAGGTTGCGGGCGTTGCGCAGCGCGACCTCCACCATGCCCGGCGAGAGGTCGGTGACGAACCCCTTCTTGATCACACCGCCCTGCATCAGGTTGAGCAGGAAGAAGCCGGTGCCGCTGCCCAGCTCCATCGCGGTCGGGTAGGGCTGGCCCTCCTCACCGGCGACGGCGTTGAACACGTCGGTGGCGTAGGAAATGCAGCGCTCGTCGTAGGAGATCGACCACTTCTCGTCGTAGGTGCCGGCCTCCCAGTCGTGGTAGAGGATGTTGGCCAGCTTGGGGTCCGAGTACGCCGCCTGGACCTCTTCCTCGGTCGCGTGCGGGTTCGGCGCGGGGTCCGTGGTCACGTCACTTCCCTTCGAAGGTGGCCTTGCCGGGGCCGTTCTCCACGAAGGAGGTCATACCCGCGGTCTGGTCCTCGGTCGCCCACAGCGCCGTGAACAGCTGCGTCTCCAGCTTCAACGCGCTGGCCAGGTCCATGTCCAGACCGCCGTCGATCGCGGCCTTGGCCTGCGCCAGCGCGACCGCCGGGCCGTTGACGAACTGCCCGGCCCACTTCTGCGCCGCCGAATAGACGTCGTCCGGGGCGACCAGCTGGTCCACGATGCCCAGCGACAGCGCCTCCTCGGCCTTGGCGAAGCGGCCGGTGAACACCAGGTCCTTGGCCTTGCTCGGGCCGATCAGCCGGGACAGCCGCTGCGTGCCGCCCGCGCCGGGGATGATGCCGAGCAGGATCTCCGGCTGGCCGACCTTCACGTTGTCGCCGGCGATCCGGTAGTCCGCACCCAGGGCCAGCTCGAGCCCGCCGCCCAGGGCGTACCCGGTGATCGCGGCGACGACCGGCTTCGGAATCGCGGCGACCGCGGCCACCGTGTTCTGCAGCTTCGCGCCGAAGGACCGCATCTCGACGTAGGAGCGGGTGACCATCTCCTTGACGTCGGCGCCGCCGCAGAAGGTCTTCTCCCCGCCGTAAAGGATCACCGCGCGCACGTCGGACCGCTCGGCCGCCTCCTGCGCGGCCACCGCGAGCTCGGCCGTGACCTGGCCGTTGATCGCGTTGACCGGGGGCCGCTCCAGCCGGATCGTGCCGATCCCGCCGTCCACCTCGAGCCGTACGAACTCGCCCACGCTGGCCTCCTCCTTGATCGTGCCTACCGGCTGGTAGGGGTGACCTTACCGGCGACGCGCGAAGAAGCGGTCACCCGAGCGTTCGAGGACGAGGTCCTGGTCGAACGTCTTGGACAGGTTCTCGGCGGTGAGCACGTCGTCGATCAGGCCCGCTACCACTGCCCGGCCTTCGCGCAGCAGCAGCGCGTGGGTGAAGCCTGGCGGAATTTCCTCGACGTGGTGTGTGACGAGCACCATGGCCGGCGCGTCCGGGTCGAGCGCCAGCTCGGACAGCCGGGCCACCAGGTCCTCGCGGCCGCCCAGGTCGAGGCCCGCGGCGGGCTCGTCGAGCAGCAGCAGCTCGGGGTCGTTCATCAGGGCGCGGGCGATGAGGGTGCGCTTGCGCTCGCCCTCGGACAGGGTGCCGTAGTCGCGCCCGGCCAGGTGCCGGATGCCCATGACGCCCAGCAGCTCCTCGGCGCGGCCGGTGTCCATCGTGTCGTACTGCTCGCGCCAGCGGCCGATCACCGCGTAGCCGGCGCTGACCACGACATCGCTGACCTTCTCGTCGCCCGGCACGCGCGAGGCGATCGCCGCGGAGGTGAACCCGATGCGCGGGCGCAGGTCGAAGATGTTGGTGCGGCCGATCTGCTCGCCCAGCAGGTGGACCGATCCGGTGGTCGGGTGCAGCTCGGCGGCCGCGAGCCGGAGCAGGGTGGTTTTGCCGGCGCCGTTGGGACCCAGCACCACCCAGCGCTCGTCCAGCTCCACCGTCCAGTCGAGGCCGGCCAGGAGGTCGTTGGTCCCGCGGCGGACCCCCACCCCGGCCATCCGCACCACGAGATCGTCAAGGTCGTTCGGCTCGCTCACGGGCCCATTGTGGCCGCCGGGCGCCGCCGGAGTCCCGCCGCCCCCGTACCACTTGGTGAGACGTCACAGCGGGTAGCCGGATCCCGTGGCACGATGCGCTTCGTGAGCACCTCCCGGTACCCGCGGCGCCGCTTCTGGCGCAATCGTGCCGTGGACCTGGTGCTGGTCGCGTCGTGCGGGTGTAGCCCGACGCGGCATGGTCGCTGAGCCGTGCCGCGTCCTGCCGTGCCCCATGATCGCGACCAACCCCTGGAGTTTCCGTGACCTCCGTCCTGCGTTCGTCCGAGATCCACCCCCGTCTGATCGGCAGCGCGCTCGAGGATCTGCTGCACCCCGAGCGGCTGTTGTGGACGCCGACCCAGCTCGCCGGCCTGACCCGCACCGTCACGCTCGAACTCGGCGACGAGATCAGCCGGTTCCTGCACTTCGACGCCGACCAGCGGTGGTGGGCGCGGCTCGCCCTGACCGAGGGCATCGAGCTGTGGGTGCTGACCTGGCTGCCCGGGCAGGGCACCAAGCCGCACGACCACGGCGGCGCGGCCGGCTCGTTCACCGTGCTGCGCGGCGAGCTGTCCGAGGAGTACCGCTACCCGGGCGGACCAGTCCGGCAGCGCACGCACGTCGCGGGCGACGGAATCGGATTCGGTGCCGGGCGGGCGCACCAGGTGACTGGCGCGGGCGCGGCGCCGTCGGCGAGCATCCACGCGTACTCGCCGCCGCTCGTGCCGACGCGCGAGTACGCCAGTCTGGCCGACGTGCCCGCCGAGATCCCGCCGCTGCCCGGCATCGTGGCCTGATGGACGTCGAGGAGATGCTGGCCTCGGCCCGGTCCACGCTGGAGCGGGCCGAGCCGGCCGACGCGTGGCGGCTGCAGGCCGAGGGCGGGCTGATCGTGGACATCCGGCCGCTCGGCTACCGCGAGGCGGAGGGCGAGATCCCGGGCGCGGTGCCGGTGGAGCGGATCCACCTGGAGTGGCGCCTCGCCCCGGCCAGCGACCACCGGCTGCCCGGCGTGCACCCGGACCTGCCGGTGGTCGTGGTCTGCAACGAGGGCTACGCGTCCAGCCTGGCGGCTGCTGACCTGCGCCGGCTCGGGTTGACCCGGGCGACGGACCTCGTGGGCGGGTTCCGGGCCTGGCGGGCGGCCGGGTTGCCGGTGCAGCCGGGCGGCACGCCCGCGGTGCCCTGAGCCGCCGGGGGGACTTGGTGGGGCCGGGCGACGGAGCTGGCGGCGGGCTCCGCGCCTGGCGCGGCTGTCGGGGGCAAGCCCACGGGCCACTAGGCCGCGGGGCGGAACCTTGGGTTGAGCCGAGTGACGGACCTGGTCGGGGGATTCCGCGCCTGCCGCGCGGCGGGATTGCCGGTGCAGCCGGCGGCATACCCGCGATGCCCTAGACCCCGGGGGGAACTTGGTTGGGCCAGGCGACGGACCCGGCGGCGAGCTCCCCGCCTGGCGCGGCGCGGCTGCCGAGCGGCACGCCCGCGGTCCACTAGGCCGCGCCGGCTCGGGTTGAGCCGGGCGACCGACCTCGTGGGCGGGTTCCGGGCCTGGCGGGCGGCCGGGTTGCCGGTGCAGCCGGGCGGCACGCCCGCGGTGCCCTGACGGGGTGCCGGGTCGCCGTGCATCGGAGCGCGCGGCGGCATGCCCGCGTTCCCCGGCGCGGTGCGGGCGTGCCGATCACCTGGGCCGGCACGCCCGCGCTCCTAACCCGCCGGGAGGAACTTGGCTCGATCCGGGCGACGGACCTGGTCGGCGGGTTCCGCGCCTGGCGTGCCGCGGGGCTGCTGCCGGTACAGCCGGGCGGCACGCCGGCGGTACCCTAACCCGCCGGGACCCACTTCACCGCGTCTGCCCTGGCGGTCGCGGCTCCCGCCGTCAGTGTGACCGCGCTCGACGTGCCCGCCGGGAAGTCCCACGTGCCGAGCTTGAGCCAGCCGCCACTCGTGTAATCCGCGGTGACCGTGCTCGTCACCCCGTTGTGGACCACCGCCACGCGCGCCGCCGGGTCGTTGCCGGACGACGGGACCCGGTAGATCCAGACGTCATAACTTCCCCCGGCGCGCAGGTTCGGCCGCCAGGTCGCCGTCGAACCGGGGGTCTGGCTGTAGCGCGAGCCGTTGCCCACCGTGAAGCCGGGCAGCGAGCTGTCCTGCCACGTGCCGGTCTCCGAGTAGCCGTAGCCGGCGGGCGTGTCGTTGTCGACGTAGTACTCGCGCTGGTAGTACCGGACGTAGTCGAACTGCGCGGTCGCCGGCAGCTTGCTCTCGTCGACCGTCTCGTAGGCGATCGAGGTCAGCCAGACGTTCACGTAGTCGTGCGTGTCCAGACTCGGCGGGTAGGTCGCCGTGTTCGTCAGCACGCCGTCCACGTAGAACGCCACGCGACTTTCGGTCCAGTCGAAACCGTAGGTGTGCCACCCGGCCGACGTGTCGAACCCCGGACTGGTCCACTTGCGACCGACGTCGGTCTTCGTGCCGTCCGGCTTCCACGCGTTGACGCCCTGGCTGATGCTGCCGGGCGCACTGGAGTTGATCTCGAACTGGTCGATCTCGGTGCGCCGGTCGGGGTTGAACGTGGTGCTCCCGTCACCGGCCATCGCCCAGAACGACGTGTGCCAGCCGGAACCGACGGGGGTCTTCGCCCGCGTCTCGTAGTAGCCGTAGCGGAAGGACTGCTTGCTCACCACCCCGCCCGCGGTGTAGGCGTAGCTGCCGACCTGCTCCTTGCGCAGGTTCAGCGTCAGCACCCCGCCGCCCTCGGTGACGTTCGCCGGCAGCTGCGCGCTCTTCACCTTCTGGTCGGTCCGGTAGTTCCACTTGGCGGTGTCCACAGTGGAGTCGTTGAACTCGTCGGCGAACACCAGCGTGTAGCCGGGCCCGGCGGGGGTGGTGACCGGCCCGGCCGCGGTGGCGGCCGGAGCGGTCACCACGGCGGCCGCGACGAGCACGGCGGAGATCAGGGCATACCTCGGCATTGCGGGTCCTCCTTGACCGATGGGGAACTTCAGGCCACGACGCGCGCCTTGGGGCCGGCCGTCTCCCGCACCACGCGCAGCACCGTGACCAGCGTGATCGCGGCCGTGAGCATCACGTAGAACGCCGGGGAGAGCCGGTAGCCGCTGGCCGAGATCAGCCACGTGGCGATGTAGGGAGCCGTGCCGCCGAACAGCGACACCGCGATGTTGTACGGGATCGCGATCGCGCCGGAGCGGATGCGGGGCGGGAACAGTTCGGCCATCGTCGCCGACACCGCGCCGTCGTAGGCCGCGATCAGCAGGCCCAGCACCACCATGCCGAGCACGGCCAGGAACGTGTTGCCCAGCGACATCAGCAGCAGCGACGGCCAGGTCAGCACGATGAACCCGGCGGTGCCGGCGATCAGCAGCGGACGACGGCCGATCCGGTCGGACAACGCACCGGCGAACGGCACCGCGGCGCCGGCCACGGCCAGGCACACCGTCGAGGCGATGAACGACTGCACCTTCGTGAAGTGCAGTGTCGTCTGCAGGTAGCTCGGCATGAACGTCTGCAGCGTCCAGTGCGCCACACCCTTGATCACGACCAGCCCGGCCAGCACCAGCATCGCCTTGCCGCCGGTGCGGAAGGTCTCCCGCACCGGGCTCTCGGTGACCTCGCCCTTGGCCTCCAGCTCGCGGAACTCCGGCGTGTCCTGCAGCTTGAGCCGCAGGTAGAGACCGGCCAGGCCGAGCGGGAGCGCGAGCAGGAACGGCAGCCGCCACGCCCACGAGGTCATCGTGGCGTCCCCGAACGACGCGGTCAGCAGCAGCGCCAGTCCCGAGCCGAACACGAACGCGGCGAAGCCGAAGGTGTCGGCGAAGCTGGAGAAGAACCCGCGCCGGTGCTTCGGCGCGTACTCGTACAGCACCGTCACTGCGCTGGAGGTCTCACCGCCCGCGGCGAAACCCTGCACCAGGCGGGCGACCACCAGCAGCAGTGGCGCGAGCGCGCCGACCGCGTGGTAGGTGGGCAGCACGCCGATCGCGAACGTGGCCAGCGACGTGGTGAGCACGACGATCGCGAGCACCCGCTGCCGCCCGATCCGGTCGGCGAGCGGCCCGAAGAACAACCCGCCCAGCGGCCGGATCACGAACCCGGCTGCGAAAACCGCGAACGTCGACAGCAACGCCGCGGCCGGGTCACCGGCGGCGAAGAAGTTCGCGGCGATGACGGTCGACAGGGTGCCGTAAATACCCATGTCGAACCATTCCACGAAATGTCCCGCGCCCGCGGCGAGCAGCACTTTCCGGCGGGGCACCGGGTCGGCGCTCACGGTTTCGGGCACAGCGACCTGTTCAGACATGACGACCTCGTTGTCCGTGTCGGAGTGGGGATCAGCGCGGTTCCGCTTCCGCGATCATGCGGGAGACGGGGAATTCGACGGTGAAGCCGAGGAGTTCGCGGGCCTTCGCGTTGGACGTCGTGTAGTGCACGGCGGGACCGGGTAGGCGAACGTCCACATAGTTCAGTCCGGCTCGGTGCGCCAGCTCCGGGACCAGCCAGTCGAAATCGACCGAATCGTCCGCACCGAGCCCGATGACCTCGCCGTCCAGGCCCGGCGTTTCGACGGCGGCGACGACACCGCTCGCCAGGTCACGAGTGTCCAGGATGCCCATCCGGAACGGCGTGCCGTCCTCGCCCCGCGACAGCACCAGCTTGGTCGTGCCGTCGTCGTGCGGTTCCAGGGCGGCGACCGCGGCCGCGTTGCCGAACGCCCGCTGCTGTTCGATCTTGCGGTGCAGGAAGAACCGCGGGCCGGAGAAGAAGCTGTCCGGGTCGAGCAGCTCGGCCGCGTCCTGGAAGTGGGAGAACCGCAGCACCACGGCTTCCAGCCCGCGCGTGCGGCGGTAGAAGTCCACAGTGTCCTCGGCGAGCTTCTTGGTCAGCCCGTACGCGCTCGTCGGCGCGCGCGGGTGGTCCTCGTCGAGCGGCTGGTAGACCGGGTTGCCCTCGGGGTAGACCTCGCCGGTGCTGGCGAGCACGAGCTTCGCGCCCGCCAGAGCCGCCGCTTCGGCCACGTTCGCGGTGCCGAGCACGTTGGTCTCGAACAGCGCGGCGTCGTCGGTGCGCTGCCAGGACATCCGGGCGGCCAGGTGCACGACGACATCGGTGTCCGCGCACGCGGCGATCAGACCGTCCCGATCGGACAGTGGCAGGCTCACGGGCGGCGCGACGTCGATGGGCACCACGGTGTGGCCGCGCTCCGCGAGCCGTCCGGTCAGCGTGCGGCCGAGGCGTCCCGCGGCGCCGGTGACCGCGATCCTCATCGGACCTCCCGCACCGGCGTGTGCGCCGGGCCGAGGTAGCCCAGGCCGATGCTCACGCTGTCGGCCGCCTCCACGATGGTGCGGCCCAGGTCGGCCTCCCGCTCGTCGAGCGCGATCGCGGACAGCGCCCCGGACAGCGAGATCGCGGCGACGACCGCGCCGGTGTGGTCCCGCACCGGCGCGGCGATGCACGCGCGGCCCAGTGCCAGCTCCTCGATCTCGGTCGAGTAACCGCGGCCGGTCACGCGGGCCAGGTCGGCGTCCAGTGCCTCGAACGTCGTGATGGTGTGCCCGGTGAAGCCCTGCAGCGGCTCCGGGCCCAGCAGGTCCCGGCGCTGTTCCGGCGACAGGCCGAGCAGCAGGCTCTTGCCCATCGCGGTGGCGTGCAGCGGGTTGCGTTGCCCCATCAGCGAAAACGACTTCTGCGCCAGCTGACCTTCGACGTTGAGCAGGTAGAACAGCTCGGCGCCGCGCCGCACGGCCACGTTCGCCCCGAGCCCCAGTTCCCAGGCCAGCCGCTGCGCGACCGGACGCGCCTGCCGGTAGATGGGGTCGTTGTTGAGCGCGATGCCGGCCATCGTCAGCACCGCCGGGCCGAGCTCGTAGAGCTGGCTCACCGGATCGCGGCGCACCAGCTCGACCGACTCCAGCGTCGCGAGCAGCCGGGACGTGGTGGAGATGCCGAGCCCGACCTCGGCCGCCACGTCGGACACCCGCAGCGCGGGCCGGCCCAAGGTGAAGGCGTTCAGCACGGCCGAGGCCCGCTCCACGCTCTGATTGCCACCGCTTTCGGAAACCATGACACGAAGTATGCGGAGACTTTGCACATTACGCAAGTCCCATGCAAAGATTGGTAACCATGCGCATAGCCGAGGTGAGCACGTACGTCGTAAAGCTGTCCGGGCCGCAGGCCTACCTGGGCAAACTGGAGGACGGCAGTGAGCTGAGCGAGGACCGCGGCTACGTCGTGCGGGAGCCGTGGCGCAGCCTCTACTCCGGCCGGTTCGAGACGATGCTCGTCCGCGTCACCGCCGAGGACGGCACCACCGGCTGGGGTGAGGCGCTCGCGCCGGTCGCGCCCGAGGTGCCGGCCGCGATCGTCGACCGGATGCTCGCCGGGTGGCTCACCGGCCACGAGATCACCGGCGTCCGCCCGCTCTGGCTCGGCCTGCGGGACCTGATGCGCGAGCGCGGACACCTGGTCGGGCACCAGGCTGACGCGCTGGCCGCCGTCGACATCGCCCTGTGGGACCTCTACGGCAAGCTGACCGGCCTGCCGGTGGCCGACCTGCTCGGCGGCGCGGTCCGCACGCACGTCCCGGCCTACGTCTCCGGCCTGCTCCGCCCGACCGACGCCGAGCGCGCCGCACTGGCCGCCGAGTGGGCCGGGAAGGGCGCGACGCTGGTCAAGCTCGCGCTCGGCAAGGGCATCGAGGCCGATCTGGCGACCTTCGACGCGGTCGCGCAAGCCGCGCCGTCGATGCGGATCGCGGTGGACGCGCACTGGGCGTACCGGATCGGCGAAGCCGCCGAGCTGGGCCAGGAGCTGGACCGGCGCAAGGCGTTGTTCTTCGAGGCCCCGCTGGTGCCCGAGGACGTCGACGGGCACGCCGAGCTGGCCGCCCGGATCCGGACGCCGGTCGCGGTCGGCGAGGCGATGCGCAACCGGTACGAGTTCGCCGACTGGCTCGGCCGCCGGGCCCTGCGCCTGGCACAGCCGGACGTGGCCCGCACCGGCATCACCGAGGCGATGTCGATCGCGGAACTCGCGTCGGCCCACCACGTGCCGGTCGCGTGCCACCACTCCGTGGGGCTCGGGATCGCCCTGGCGGCCGGGATCCACGTCTCGGCGGCCAGTGCGGACACCCCGTTCTTCGAGTACCAGCCGGACACGATCCCGGTCGCGCAGAGCATCCTGCGCAGCCCGCTGACCGCCGGGCCGGCCGGGTTCGCCGTGCCCACCGGCCCCGGCCTGGGCATCGACGTGGACGCCGAGAAGATCACCGAACTCGCGAAGGAGAACTGACCCGTGCCGGACACACCCACCGGTCTCATCCCCATCCTGGCCACCCCGTTCACCGCTCGCGGCGAACTCGATCTGCCGTCGCTGCGGTCGCTGGTGGAGTTCCAGCTGTCCTGCGGGGTCGACGGGCTCGCCGTGTTCGGCATGGCCAGCGAGGGGTTCGCGCTCACCGCGGCCGAGCGGGCGGTCATCCTGCGCGAGGTGCGGGCGATGACTTCGCTGCCGGTCATCGCGGGGGTCAACGGCACCAGCACGGTGACGGCGCTGGAACAGGTCCGGGCCGCGGGCGACGGCGGGGCGGACCAGGTGATGGTGCTGCCGCCGTTCCTCGCCAAGCCGTCGCCGGCGCAGGTCGTCGAGTTCTTCACCGAGGTCGCCGCGGCCGGGGTGCCGGTGATGATCCAGGACGCGCCCGGGGTCACCGGTGTGGCGATCGACGTGGCGACGGTGGCTGCGCTCACCGGCGTCCCCGGCATCACCTCGATCAAGGTGGAGGCGCCGCCGACGCCGTCCAAAGTGGCCGCGGTGCGCGAGCGCACCGGATTGACCGTCCTGGGTGGACAGAACGCGCAGGCGCTGATCGAGGAGTACGACAACGGCGCGGTCGGCACCATGCCGGCGTGCGAGTTCGCCGATCCGCTGCGGTCCGTTCTGGACGATCTGGCGAGCGGGCGGCGGGCCGAGGCGCGGGCGGCGTTCACCCGGCTGCTGCCGTTGATCCACCTCGGCGTCCGGCCGGGGCAGGCGTGGGCCGTGCACAAGGAGGTCCTGCGGCGGCGCGGGGTCATCGAGTCGGCCGCAGTGCGGTTGCCGGCGCGGCCGCTGGAGCCGGGCACGGAGAAGGCGCTGACCGAGATCCTGGACGAGCTGGCGCTGCCGGCGTGGCGCGGATGAGGGGCGTGCTGGTCGTCGGCGGCGGCTCGGACATCGGGCGGGCGATCGCCGCGGCGTTCCCGGACGACCACGTGGCCGGGGCCGGGCTGGAGCCGGTCTCGGACCCGGCGTTCGACTCGTTCGTGGTCGCCGACTGCGCGACCCCGGCGGGTGCGGAGGCCGCGGTGGCGGCGCTGGAGCGGCTGGACGTGCTGGTGCTGGCGGCGGCGGCACAACCGGTGGCGGCCGCCGCGGAGGCGACCGACGAGCAGTGGCGCTCGGCGATCGCGAACACCCTGGACGCGGCCTTCTACCCGGCGCGGGCGGCGCTGCGGGTGATGCCGGCCGGGGGCAGCATCGTGGCGGTGACCTCGGTGAACGGCTTCCTCGCCGCGCCCGGCCTCCCCGGCTACGCGGCGGCGAAAGCCGGGGTGGACGGGCTGGTGCGGCAGCTGGCGCTGGAGTACGGGCCGCGCGGGATCCGGGTCAACGCGGTCGCGCCGGGGATGATCGGCTCGGCGGACCTGCCCGCCGTCGCGGAGGGCTACCCGCTGCGCCGCACGGGCGAGCCGCGGGAGGTCGCCGACGCGGTGGCGTTCCTGGCGTCGGCGCGGGCGTCGTTCGTCACCGGCGCGGTGCTCCCGGTCGACGGCGGGTTGTCGATCGCCTCGCCGGCCGCGTTCCTGCGCCCGGACCTGCGCGCCCGGTTCCTCTGAGTGCGGATCTCGCCCGCGCGAACGTTCAACTCGCGCCCCGGAACGTGGAACTCGCGCCCCGGAACGTGGAACTCGCGCGCGCGAACGTTCAACTCGCGCCTGTCGCGAGTCCTGCGCTCCCGCGCGCGAGTCCTGCGCTCGCGCACGCGAGTTCTGCGGTCAGGCCAGTACCACCTTGCCCAGCTCGGCCGGGGTCGCCAGGAGGTCGTGCCTCGGGAGGATCCGCACGGTGTACCCGAGCGAGCCCGCCCGGGGCAGGCGCAGCGTCGCGGTGTACTCGCCCTCCTGGGAGGGCTGCATCGGCACCGTCATGGGCTCCGCCAGCTCATCCGTGTCGCCGACGCGGCCGACCACCGTCTGGACCTCCACTTCGGACGGTGCCAGCCCGGCCAGGTCCACCTTCGCCCGGACGCGGACCTCGTCGCCGACCACCAGGCGTTCCTGCGCCTCCACGGTCAGCTCGGTGTCCAGCACCCGCACCTGCCGCCACACCGCGTCGGCCCGGCGCCGGTACTCCGCCAGCGACCGGGCGCCGGCGTAGCCGTCCGCGGCCGCGGGCGCGCTGGTCACCGCCGCCGGGTGGTAGGCCGTCTCCACGTACTCGCGCACCATCCGCGACGCCTGCACCCGCGGCCCCAGCACGTCCAGCGTGTGCCACACCATCGACATCCACCCGCGCGGCACGCCCGCGGAGTCCCGCTCGTAGAACAGCGGCGCCACCTGCTGCCCCAGCAGGTCGTACAACGCGGCCGACTCCAGCTCGTCCCGGCGCAGCGGGTCGGTGATCCCGTCCGCGGTCGGGATGGCCCAGCCGTTGCTGCCGTCGTAGCACTCGTCCCACCAACCGTCCTTGATGGACAGGTTGAGCCCGCCGTTGAGCGCCGACTTCATGCCCGACGTGCCACACGCCTCCAGCGGCCGCGTCGGGTTGTTCAGCCACACGTCGCAACCGCGGTAGAGGTAGCGCGCCATCGACATGTCGTAGTCGGGCAGGAACACCATTCGTCGACGGATCGCAGTGTCATCAGTGAACCGCACGACCTGCTGGATCAGCGCCTTGCCGCCCTCGTCGGCGGGGTGCGACTTGCCCGCGACCACGATCTGCATCGGCCGCTCGTCGTCGAGCAGCAGCGCCCGCAGCCGTTCCGGATCGCGCAGCATCAACGTCAGCCGCTTGTACGTCGGCACGCGGCGGGCGAACACGCCGGCCAGCACGTCCGGGTCGAACACCTGGTTCACCCAGCCCAGCTCCAGAGCCGAGGCCCCGCGCTGGAGCCACGCGTTGCGCACCCGCCGCCGCACCTCGAGCACCAGCTTCTGCCGCAGGTCCCGCCGCAGCGCCCACAGTTCCTCGTCGGACACGCCCATCTGGCTGGGCAGCTTGCCCGATTCACCACTGCGCCCCCACACGCTGTTGTCACTGTGTTTGCCGTCGAGCAGCGCGGTCAGCTCCCGCGCCACCCACGTCGGGCCGTGCACGCCGTTGGTGACCGACGAGATCGGCACCTCGGCGTCGTCGAACCCGGGCCACAGCCGCGCGAACATCCGCCGCGACACCCGCCCGTGCAGCTGGGACACGCCGTTGGACCGCTGCGCCAGGCGCAGGCCCATGTGCGCCATGTTGAACATGCCCGGGTTGTCCTCGGCGCCGAGCGCGAGGATCCGCGGCAGCTCCAGCCCGGGCAGCAGGCGGCCGTCGCCGAAGTAGTGCTGCACCAGGTCCACCGGGAACCGGTCGATGCCCGCCGGCACCGGGGTGTGCGTGGTGAACACCGTGCCCGCGCGCACCGCGGACAGGGCCTCGTCGAACGCGAGCCCGTGCTCGCCGATCACCTCGCGGGCCCGCTCCAGGCCGAGGAACCCGGCGTGCCCCTCGTTGGTGTGGAACACCTCCGGCTGCGGGTGGCCGGTCAGCTCGCAGTAGCGCCGCACCGCGCGCATGCCGCCGATGCCGGCCAGGATCTCCTGGCGGATGCGGTGGTCGGCGTCGCCGCCGTAGAGCCGGTCGGTGACGCGGCGCAGGTCCTCGTCGTTGGCCTCCACGTCGGTGTCCAGCAACAGCAACGGCACCCGCCCGACCTGCGCCTGCCACACCTGCGCGTACAGGTCGCGCCCGCGGGGCATCGCGACGTGCACCAGCACCGGTTCGGAGTCCTCGCCGGTCAGCAGTTCCAGTGGCAGCGCGCTCGGCTCGATCACCGGGTAGTGCTCGACCTGCCAGCCGTCCAGCGACAGCGACTGCCGGAAGTACCCCGACCGGTACAGCGGGCCGACGCCGGCCGCCGGCACGCCCAGGTCGGAGGCGGCCTTGAGGTGGTCACCGGCGAGCACGCCGAGGCCGCCCGAGTAGTTCGGCAGCGCCTCGTGCACGCCGAACTCCATCGAGAAGTACGCGATCGCATCCGGCGACTGCTCCCCCTGCGGGCGCTGCTGGTACCACCGGTCCTCAGTGAGGTAGCGCTCCAGGTCCTCGCTCATCGCGCGGACGCGGGTGAGGAAGTCCTCGTCCCCGGCCAGCTCCTCCAGCCGCGCCGGCGGCACCGCGGTGAGCATCCGGAGCGGGTCCCGCACGCGCCGGAACAGGTCGTCGTCCATGGACGCGAACAGGTCGCGGGTCGGCGGGTGCCACGTCCAGCGCAGGTTGGTGGCCAGCGCGCGCAACCCGGCCAGCGGCTCGGGCAGGCTCGCGCGGACGGTGAACCGGCGGATTGCTCTCATGGGGATCGACGATATCGGTAAGGTGCGCTGCGACAAGCGTGACGAACATCGAGGGGGCCGGGGTGCGGCGATCGCTGGTGGCGCTGACCGGGGTGGTGGCGCTGGGGCTGGCCGGTTGCAGCGACGGGAAGAGCGCCTCGGTGTCCGAGGGTGACGTCGCCGGGCTGCCGATCACGCACTTCCAGAGCGGGCTCAAGCCGACCGCGCCCGAGCCGGACCTCGAAGTGACCAACGTCAGCAGCACCGAGGCGGACCGGGTGGCCGTCGCCACCATCGCCGACGTCGAGGACTACTGGGCCGACACCCTCCCGGCGAGCTTCGACATGCCGTTCGAACCGGTGAAGTCGCTGCTGTCCTACGACTCCGAGGGCGAGAACCAGGAGAACGGCTGCGGCGACACCAAGGGCAACGCGAACGCCTTCTACTGCAGCATGGACGACTCGGTGGCGTGGGACCGCGGCGTGCTGCTGCCCACGATGATGGACCAGTTCGGGCCGCTGTCGGTGGTCACCGTGCTGGCCCACGAGTTCGGCCACGCGGTGCAGTACCGGCTCGGCGACAAGGCAGGCATCAGCCGGAACACGCCCACGATCGTGAAGGAGCAGCAGGCCGACTGCTTCGCCGGCGCCTACTACCGCTGGGTCGCCGAGGGCAAGAGCAAGTACTTCGCGGTGTCCACCTCCGACGGGCTGAACTCCGCGCTGTCGTCGCTGTTCCTGGTGCGGGACAGCGCGGGCACCGCGGCGACCGACCGGTCCGCGCACGGCACCGGGTTCGACCGGACCTACGCCTTCCAGATCGGCTTCGAGCAGGGGCCCCGGGAGTGCGCGGGCATGACGCTGGACAACATCCAGCCGCGCCTGACCGAGCGGCCCTTCGACACCGGTGACCGGGACGGCGACATCGAGGTCGACCAGGACGCGATCGACCTGCTGGAGGACAGCCTCGACGCGGCCTTCGCCGGTGCCAAGGTGCAGGCGCCGGAGATCGTCGACGGCGGCGCGTCCTGCCCCGACGGCACGTCCACCCCGCCCGCGACGTACTGCACGAGCGACCACACGGTGCGGATCGACCTGCCCGCGCTGGCCGTGCTGGGGCAGCCGGTGGACCAGGAGGGCGAGTTCACCGGGTCCAGCAGCGGCGGGCATGGCGACTTCGCCGCGTTCTCCGAGGTCGCGTCCCGGTACGCGATGGGCATCCAGAAGGGTGTCGGCGCGTCGCTGGACAACGCCAACGCCGGGCTGCGCACCGCGTGCCTGGTCGGGGCGTGGGCCGCGGTGGCCGCGCAGGAGGGTCAGCAGATGCGGCTGTCGGCGGGCGACCTGGACGAGGCGATCTCGGACCTGCTGCGACCGGATTCGCTGGTCGCGGCCGACGTCGAGGGCAAGCCGGCGGCCAGCGGGTTCAACCGCGTCGAGGCCATGCGCACCGGGTACCTGCAGGGCTCGGGGCCGTGCAGCACCCAATACGGCTGAGCCGTCAGCCGATGAAGTCGCCGGTGGCCTTGCGCACCTTGGTGAGCAGCTCGGACAGCTGCTCGGTCTGCTTCGCGGTGAGGCCGACGAGCCCGAAGTCGATCGCGGTGACCGCCTTCGTCGCCTCCTCCAGCCGGGCGTGACCGTCGTCGGTGATCTCCACCAGCGTGGTGCGCCGGTCGGTCGGGTGCGGCACCCGCTTGACCAGGCCGTCCTTCTCCAGCCGGTCCACGATGTTGGTCACGCTGGTCGGGTGCAGCTGGAGCCGCTCGCCCATCACCCGCATCGGCAGCGCCCCGCGGCGGGCGAACGACAGCAGCACGAGCGCCTCGTAACGGGCGAAGGTCAGGCCGTGGGGCTTGAGCGCGCCGTCGACGGCCGACTGGACGATCTGCTGCACGCGCATCACGCCGGTGACCGCCGCCATCGTCGCGGACGGCCCGATCCGGTCCTCCCACAGCTGCGCGGCGCGGGCGATCGGGTCGAAAGGCAGCGGGCGGTTCATGGCAGGGAAGCTACCAGCGGGTTCTTGACCGAGGGGGCAGGGTAGTGCGCAAAGTGTCGCAAGCGTGAGGAGAGCCGATGATCGTCGCGTTCAGCGTGAGCCCGTCCGGCGGTGACCCGGACGGCGGGGTCAGCGAAGCGGTCGCCAGGGCGGTGAAGGTCGTCCGCGATTCGGGCCTGCCGAACTCCACCAACGCGATGTTCACCAACGTCGAGGGGTCCTGGGACGAGGTCATGGACGTGGTGAAGCGGGCGGTGGAGGCGGCCGGTGAGGGGGCGGCCCGGGTGTCGCTGGTGCTGAAGGCCGACATCCGGCCGGGCTTCGACAGCGGTCAGCTGGAGGCGAAAGTGGAGCGGCTGGAGGAGCACCTCCGGTGAACCGCCGGACAGTACATGCCAGGATGGAAGCGTGACAAATCCACGCGCATCAGCAGCGAAGTCAGCCGCCATGTCCGCCGCGCTGTCCGGCGCGGTGGATCTGTCCGCGCTCAAAGCCAGGGCCGAGGCCCAGCGCAACGCCCCGCCGCCGTCGAGTGGCGCCCCGGCCGGGGGTGGCGGCGCCGGTGCCGCGGTCATCGACGTCACCGAGGCCACGTTCCAGGCCGAGGTGGTCGAGCGGTCGCTGCAGCAGCTCGTCGTGGTGGACCTGTGGGCCGAGTGGTGCGGGCCGTGCAAGCAGCTGAGCCCGGTGCTGGAGCGGCTGGCCGAGCAGTCCGGCGGCGCCTGGGTGCTGGCGAAGGTCGACGTGGACGCCAACCCGCGGATCGCGCAGGTCTTCGGGGTCCAGTCGATCCCGACGGTGGTGGCGATCGCCGGTGGGCAGCCGGTCAACGCGTTCTCCGGCGCGCTGCCCGAGAACGAGATCCGGCAGTGGCTGGACCAGCTGCTGGAGGCGCTGAAGGGCAAGCTGCCGGGCATCCCGCCGTCGGGCGCCGGTGGCGCCGAGGAGGCCGAGGACCCGCGCTTCACCGAGGCCGAGGCCGCGTTCGAGCGCGGTGACTTCGCCGCCGCCGAGGCCGCCTACCAGCGGATCCTGGACACCGAGCCGGCCAACGAGCTGGCCAAGGCCGGTCTGGCGCAGGTGCGGTTCGCCGCCCGCGCCGCCGAGGCCGACCCGGCGGCGGTCGCCCGCGCCGACGCCTCCCCGGACGACCTGGAGGCCCAGTTCGCCGCGGCCGACTACGAGGTGGCGACGGGCAAGGTCGAGGACGGGTTCGCCCGGCTCATCGAGGCGGTGCGCCGCACCGCGGGCCCGGACCGCAACCGCGTGCGCGAGCACCTGGTGAGCCTGTTCGAGCTGTTCGACCCGGCGGACGAGCGCGTCGCGGCGGCACGCCGGAACCTCGCGTCGGCCCTGTTCTGAGACGAGGCGGGCTCCCCGCGCCGCGGGGAGCCCGCCTGACGACAGCACGAAGCGCCGCCGTCACATGTCGTGGCGGCGGCGCTTTCGCGTGGGAGATCAGGCGGAGACGGTGTCCCGCACGATGAGGCCGGTGCCGCCGTAGGTGAGGCGCTCCGGGCCGTCCAGCTTGCCCGTGCGCAGCGCCCACGTCTCGAACCACCAGGTGAACAGCGGCGGGATGCTGGCGAGCAGCGCGGTGATCACCACGCGCGGGCGCCAGCCCAGCGGCTTGAACACGGCCAGCGTGACGATCAGGTACACGACGAAGACGACGCCGTGGACCATGCCGAGCACCGGCACGCCGCCCTCGTTCGGGGCGTCGACGACGTACTTCAGGAACATCCCGATCAGCAAACCCGCCCAGGACAGCGCCTCGGCGACGGCGGCCACGCGGAACACGAGAGCGGCCTTGCTGGTCACTGCTTTCCTCCTTGTGAGAAGCACATGAGAAAACGTCCGACTCCGGTTACGTCAACCACGCTGTCGGACGCTTCGGTACCCAGTGTGAGGCGTGATGGTCCTCACTGGAACTCCGGGGGTCGTGATCATCATCACGAGCGGCCGTCCACAGAGGATTCCGGTAGCCACACCGTCACGTGGAGTCCGCCGGACGGCCGGGCTTCCAGCGTCACGCGTCCGCCGTGGGCGGTGGCGACGGCGTGCACGATCGACAACCCGAGCCCCGCGCCGGATTCGCCGCGCACGCGCGCGCCCGCGCCGCGGACGAACGGTTCCAGCAGCCGCTGCGCATCGTCCGGCGCCACGCTCCCGGTGTTCGAGACGCACAACACAACCTGCCCGTCGGCGCTGCCGGTGGTCACCTCGATCCGGCCGCCGGGGTGGTTGTAGCGGACGGCGTTGTCGACGAGGTTGCCCACCAGTCGTTCCAGCAGCACGGGTTCGCCGTCGGTGAGCGCGGGCGCCAGCTCGGACCGCACGTGCAGCGAGTGGGCGGCCGCCGCGCCGTCGAGCGCGGCGGCCGCCAGAGCGGCCAGGTCCACCCGCTGGCGCGAGTTCGAACCGGTCTGGCTGCGTGCCAGCACCAGGAGGCCGTCGAGGGTGCGCCGGCTGTGCTCGACCGCGGTGGCGATGTCGCCGGTCATCGCCAGCAGCTCGGCCCGGCTGGGGTCGCCGTCGAGTGTGACGTCGATCGCGGTGCGGACGGTGGTCAGCGGGGTGCGCAGCTCGTGCGCGGCGTTCGCGGTGAACATGCGCTGGCTGTGCAGCACCCGGTCGCGCTCGGCGATGCCCTGCTGGATGCGGTCGAGCATCCCGTTGATCGTGGTGGCCAGGCCGGCCACCTCGTCCGCGGGCGCGGAGACCGGGACGCGCTCGGCGAGGTTCTCCGCGGACAGGCGCCGCGCGGTCGCCGAGATGGCGCGGATCGGGCGCAGCACCCGGCCCGCCACCAGCCAGCCGAGCACCGCGGCCAGCAGGACCACCACGGTGAGCGCGATCGCGGCCTGGCCGAGGAACTCGGACAGCGCCACGTCCCGCACCTGGTCGGCGGTTCCGGTGAGGTCGGGCGGGGCCGGCGTGGGATCGTCGGGCGTGCGGATGATGAGCAGCGAGATCCGCCGCTCCAGCTTCGAGCGCAGCAGCAGGTAGGTCAGCGCGGTCAGCACGACACCGGCAGCCAGGACCAGCCCGGTGTAGAGGAGCGTGAGGCGGCCGCGAGCGCTCAGGTGCACCGGCTGATCCGGTAGCCGGCGCCGGTCACGGTCTCGACGACCGGCGGGTCGCCGAGCTTGCGGCGCAACGTGCCCACGGTGATACGGACGGCGTTGGTGAACGGGTCGGCGTGCTCGTCCCACACCTTGTCCAGCAGCGTCTCCGCGCTCACCACGTCCCCGCCCGCGGCCAGGAGCTGTTCGAGCACGCCGAACTCCTTGGGCGTGAGGTGCAGCAGCAGGCCGTCGCCGACGGCGGCGCGGCGCGCGGGGTCGAGGACCACGCCGGCGGCCCGCAGCACCGGCGGGCGGGCCGGGGTGCTGCGCCGGGCCAGCGCCTGGACGCGGGCGACCAGCTCGGCGAAGGCGAACGGCTTGCCCAGGTAGTCGTCGGCGCCGAGGCCGAGCCCGTCGACGCGGTCGGCGACCGAGCCGGAGGCGGTGAGCATCAGGATCCGCGCCGTGCCGTCCTGGGCCAGGCGGCGGCACACGGTGTCGCCGTGCACCACCGGCAGGTCGCGGTCCAGCACGACCACGTCGTAGGGCGTGACCGCGCACTTCTCCAGGGCGGCGGCGCCGTCCGCGGCGACGTCCACCGCGAAGCCGTGCCGGCGCAGGCCGGCGACGAGGTACTTGACCAGGGCCGCCTCGTCCTCGACCACCAGAACCCGCACCCGGCCATCTTGGCCGCGGGTGGATATGGATCGCGTATGGCTCGGGCATCGGCTGATCATCGGGTCCGCTCGGTAGGTGTTGCGGCATGACTCTCCGCCGACGCGATTTCCTGTGGCAGGCCGGTCTGGCCGCCGCGACCGTCCCCCTGATGACCTCCGGGCTCGCGAGCGCCGCCAGCGCCGATCCGGACCAGCTGTTCCGGGCCGGGTCGTTCGACGCCGCCGACCGCGGCTACGCCAAGCTGCTCCGCAAGGACCCCGCGAACGCCAGGGCGGCGGCCCAGCGCGGCTACATCGCCTTGCTGCACAACCGTTTCCCGGACGCCGAGCAGTTCCTCTCCCGCGCGCTGGAACTGAATCCCGGCGACGCCGACACCACCCGGAAGCTGGTGGAGTGCTTCGTGCGGCAGGACCGGCACGACCGCGCCGTGCCGCTGCTGGGTGGCTCACCGTTCGGCAAGCTCTACACGCAGCTGGCCGGCAAGCCGTGGGAAGTCCGCGGCGCGCAGGCGGTCCGGCTCCCGTTCCAGGACCTCGATCCGCTGCCGACGATCGACGCCTCGGTCAACGGCGGCGAGCCGCGCCGGTTCGTGCTCGACACCTACGGCACCCTCGACCTGGACCAGGCGGTCGCCGACGAGCTGGGTCTGCGCTCGGTCGCCACGGTGTCCGGTTTCGCCGGCGGCCAGCCGGTCACCCTCCACCTCGGCATCCTGGAGTCGATCCGCTTCGGCGATCTGGAGATCCGCAACATCCCTATGCAGTGGTCGAACCAGCGCAAGCCGCCGCGGCCGGACGGCACGACACCCGCGGGCGTGATCGGCACGACGGTCTTCTACCACCTGCTGACCACGATGGACTACGCAGGCCGCGCCCTGGTGCTGCGCCGGAAGGACACGGCGTTCCGGCCCCGGGGCGAGCGGCTGCCGCTGTGGCTGGCCGGTGACCACTACCCGTGCTCGATGGGCAGCCTGAACGACTACGGGCCGAAGATCGTCACGCTGGACACCGGCGGCATCGCCCACGGCCTGGACACCACGGTCGAGATCGCCGAGCGCGCGGGCATCGCGGTGGACCACGCCAACCCCGGCGAGCTCAACGGCAGGCCGGTCTACCCGATCGTCGCCGAGCGGGTCTCGATGGGCCGGGCCGTCGCCCACGACGTGCGCGGATCGGCGAGCGACGGTCCCGTCATGGGCACGCCCGGCCCCGGGCAGTCGGCGATGTTCGGGTTCGACATCGTCGCCAACTTCACCCACGAGTTCTTCAAGCCCTTCGCGCTCACCTTCGACTACACCGGCATGAACTGCTACCTGGAGCGGTGACCCCGGCCGGGCGGCGGTTGACACACCGCCGCCCGGTGGTGTGAAATCCACCCGCTATGACAACGTTGTCGCCGGGTCCGGGGAAGGCGTCGCGGCGCGCCACGATGAACGACGTCGCCCGGCTGGCCGGGGTGAGCATCAAGACGGTCTCCCGGGTGGTCAACGACGAGCCGGCGGTGCACCCGGAGACCGCCGAACGCGTGCTGGCCGCCATCGACGAGCTCGGGTTCCGGCGCAACCTCGGCGCCCGCAACCTGCGGCGCGGCTCGACCACCGGCACCATCGGCCTGGTCGTCGAGGACGTGGGCAACCCGTTCTACTCCGAACTCACCCGCGCGGCCGAGAAGGTCGCCACCGCCTTCGGCAGGCACGTGCTGTCCGGCTCGTCGGAGGAGGACTCCGACCGCGAACGCGAACTGACCCTCGAATTCTGCTCCCGCCGGGTCGACGGGCTGCTCATCGTCCCGGCCGGCACCCAGCACGGCTACCTGCTGCCGGA
This sequence comes from Amycolatopsis ruanii, assembly GCF_003385175.1. NCBI lineage: Bacteria > Bacillati > Actinomycetota > Actinomycetes > Pseudonocardiales > Pseudonocardiaceae > Amycolatopsis > Amycolatopsis ruanii. The sequence continues at coordinate 46,125 of NZ_PQHY01000027.1, read as the reverse complement.
GATGCGCGCGGGCACGCCGGTGGTGTTCGTGGACCGCCCGGCCGGGGACATCGCCGCCGACACCGTGCTGGTCGACAACCTGGGCGGCACCGTCGAGGCGGTCGCCCACCTGGCCCGGCACGGGCACCGCCGCATCGCCTTCGTCGGCGACCGGCCGGACATCTACACCGCCGCCGAGCGCCTGCGCGGCTACCGCGAGGGGTGCGCCCGCGCCGGGCTGCGCTTCGACGAGCGCCTGGCGATCCTGCGCCCGCCCACCCGGCAGAGCGTCGCCGACGCGGTGGCCCGCCTGCTCGCCGATCCCGATCCGGCCACCGCGATCATCGCCGGCAACAACCGCGTCACCGTCCACCTGCTGCGGGCGCTGGCCCACGTCACGCCGCGCCCGGCCGTCGTCGGTTTCGACGACTTCGAACTGGCCGACCTGCTCGACCCGCCGGTGACCGTCGTCGCGCACGACGTGAGCCGTCTCGGGTCGGCGGCGGCCGAGCTGTTGTTCGCCCGCATCAACGGCGATGCCTCCGCACCGAGAAAGGTTGTCCTGCCCGTGCACCTCGTTCCCCGCGGCTCCGGTGAGGTGGCCCCGTGACCGCCCCGATCAAGCTCCCGGCCAACCAGCCGGCCCAGTTCTACCGCGGCGGCGCGGCCATCGCCGAACTCCGCGGAGCATCCACTCAGGACTCGGCGTTCGGTCCCGAAGACTGGGTCGCCTCGACCACGACCCGCTTCGGCCAGGAGGAGGCCGGGCTGACCCGGCTGCCCGACGGCCGCTGGCTGCGGGACGCCGTCCGCGACGACCCGAAGTCCTGGCTCGGCGCCGAGCACGTGGCCGCGTTCCACGACTCCACCGCGCTGCTGGTCAAGCTGCTCGACGCGGGCCAGCGGCTGCCGGTGCACTTCCACCCCACCGACGCCTTCGCGCGCGAGCACTTCGACTCGCACTTCGGCAAGACCGAGGCCTGGATCGTGGTCGGCACCAGCGGCGACGACCCGCGCGTCCACCCCGGCTTCCGGGACACCGTCAGCCCGGCCACGGTCGGCGAATGGGTGCGCGAGCAGGACACCGACGCGATGCTCAGCGCGCTGAACAGCGTCCCGGTCCGCCCCGGCGACACGGTCTACATCCCGGCCGGTCTGCCGCACGCGATCGGCGCGGGCGTGTTCGTCGTCGAACTCCAGCAGCCGACCGACTTCTCGCTGACCATCGAGTGGCGGAACTTCCTGGACGACCCGGACCAGGGGCACCTCGGCCTCGGGTTCGACACCGCGCTGCGGGCCCTGGACACCTCCGGCTGGGACGACGACCGGCTGGCGAGCATCGTCAAGCACACCGCGGACGAGCCCGGGTCCACTGTGGACCTGCTGGCCGCCGGGTCGGCGGAGTTCTTCCGCGCCGACCAGCTGCGCCCGTCCCCCGCCCTCGCGCTCGACCCGTCGTTCGCCGTGCTGGTGGCGCTCGACGGCCGGGGCACGCTGCGCACCGAGCACGGCGGGGAGATCGCCGTGGCGAAGGGCGAGACGCTGGTGGTGCCGCACGCCGCCGGGCAGCTCGAACTGGCCGGCGACCTGACCGTCATCCGCTGTCGTCCCCCGGCGCCCGGAGCGCGCTGATGAGCGACACCGTCCTGCTGGACGCGCGGAACCTGGTCAAGCACTACGGCTCGGTGGAGGCCCTGCGCGGCGCCTCCTTCCAGGCCCGCGCGGGTGAGGTGACCGCACTGATCGGGGACAACGGCGCGGGGAAGTCCACCCTCGTCAAGTGCCTGTCCGGTGCGGAGCAGCCGACCTCCGGCGAGATCCGGCTGGACGGCAGGACGGTGTCGCTCGACTCACCGGTGACCGCGCGGCGGCTGGGCATCGAGACGGTGTACCAGGACCTCGCGGTCGCCCCGGAACTCGATCCGGCGGCGAACCTGTTCCTCGGCCGGGAAATCCGCCGGAAAGGCATCCTCGGCCGGCTCGGCATGCTCGACAAGGCCGAGATGCGGCGGCGCGCGGTCGAGGAGTTCCAGCGGCTCGGGGTGACGTTGCAGAGCACCGACGTGCCGATCGGCTCGCTGTCCGGCGGGCAGCGGCAGAGCGTCGCGGTGGCGCGGTCGGTGGTGTGGGCGTCGAAGGTCGTGTTCATGGACGAGCCGACCGCCGCGCTCGGCGTGGTGCAGCGCGAACGGGTGCTGGACGTGATCCGGCGGGTCCGCGACGAGGGCATCGCGGTGGTGCTGATCAGCCACAACATGCCCGAGGTGCTGTCGGTGGCCGACCGGGTGGAGGTGCTGCGGCTGGGCACGCGCGTGGCCCGGTTCGTGGCGGCCGAGACCAAGCTCGAGGACCTGGTGGCGGCGATGACCGGCGCACTGACCCACGAGGAGGCGGCATGAGGACTGCTTGCAGGTCCGAATCATCGAACACCACGCTCGCCGACGCAGAAACACCGCCGCGGCTTGCCGCGTCCGCCAAGGAGGCGGCGTGAGCACGGCGGTGCAGACCGAGGTGAGCGGCGGGATCGGCAAGCGGTCCCTCGGGCAGCGGCTGATCGGCGCCAACACGTTCTGGATCGCGCTGGTGCTGCTCGCGCTGATCGCGGTGTTCACCGTGCTCGCGCCGAACGAGTTCGCCACCGTGTTCACGTTCCAGACGCTGCTGATCGAGACGTCGGTGCTGCTCGTGCTGTCGGTCGGGATGACGTTCGTGATCATCACCTCCGGCATCGACCTGTCCGTCGGCTCGGTGCTGATCTTCTCCGGCATGGTCTGCGGCAAGACGATGGAGGCGCTCTCCGGCGGCAACGCGAGCGCCGCCGGCTGGGGCGTGATCACCGTCGGGCTGATCGCCGCGGTGCTGGCCGGGACGGCGTGGGGGCTGATCAACGGGTTCCTCATCGCGGTGGCGAAGATCCCGCCGCTGATCGTGACGCTCGGCTCGATGGGCGCCGCGCTGGGTGCGGCGTACCTGCTCAACGGCGGTTCCGACGTGCGCAGCGTGCCCACCACGCTGAACCGCACGCTCGGCTACGGCACGTCGTTCGGCGGCATCCCGAACCTGGTGCTGGTGGCCGCGGTGATCACGCTGATCGGCGCGTGGCTGCTGCACACCACCCGCTTCGGCCGCTACACCTACGCCGTCGGGTCGAACGCCGAGGCCGCGCGCCGGGCCGGGATCGCGGTGACCGCGCACCTGCTCAAGGTGTACCTGCTGACCGGGTTCCTGGCCGGGGTCGCGGGCTTCCTGTCGCTGGCCTACTACGCCTCGACCACGATCACCGCGCACACCAACGACAACCTCAACGCGATCGCCGCGACCGTGATGGGCGGGACGAGCCTGTTCGGCGGGGTGGGATCGGTGCTGGGCACGGTGATCGGGGTGTTCATCCCGGCCGTGCTGAAGAAGGGCTTCAACATCACGCACGTCCAGGACTTCTGGCAGATGATCGCGGTCGGCGCGGTGCTGGTGGCCGCAGTGTGGTTCGACCAGCGGCGCCGCCGCGCACGCAATTCCCGGTGACATCCCAATACAGCGAGGTAGGGAGAGGGATCGGATGAGGTTCGCGAGGATCGCCGGACTGGCGGCGGCCGCGGTGTTGCTGGCCGCCTGCGGGTCCGGCCAGGTCGGCGGCTCCGGCGGCGCGCCGGTGGAGAACAACAAGCGGCTCACGCTCATCCCGGGCGTGCAGGCGGAGCCGTTCTACATCTCGATGCAGTGCGGCGCGCAGGCCGAGGCGCAGAAGCTGGGCTACACGCTGGACACCTCGGCGCCGCAGAAGTTCGACGCCGCGCTGCAGACGGAGAAGGTCAACGCGCTGGGGTCGAACCCACCGGCCGCGCTGCTCATCGCGCCGACCGACGACACGGCGATGCTCGCGCCGATCCAGCAGGTCGCCGCGCGCGGGGTGAAGATCATCGAGGTCGACACGTCGTTGAAGGACACCAGCGTGGCGCAGTCGTCGATCTCGTCGGACAACACGGCGGGCGGTCAGCTCGCGGCGGACACGCTGGCGCAGCTGGTCGGCGGGAAGTCCGGATCGGTGCTGGTGCTGGACACGATCGCGGGCACCTCGACGACGAACGCGCGCGCGGCCGGGTTCTCCGAGCAGCTGAAGAAGTACCCGAACCTGAAGTCGGTGGGCATCCAGTTCACGCAGAACGAGCCGGGGGAGGCCATGTCGAAGGTGACCGCGGCCCTGGCGTCCACTCCGGACCTGGTGGGGATCTTCGCGACCAACCTCAACACCGGCGAGGGCGCGGCGGCGGGCCTGCGCGGCGCCGGCAAGGCGGGCCAGGTCCAGCTGGTCGGGTTCGACGCGAGCCCGTCCGAAGTGGAGGGTCTGCGCAACGGCGAGTACCAGGCGCTGATCGCGCAGGACCCGGCGATGATCGGGCAGCAGGGCGTCCAGCAGGCGGTCGCCGCGCTGGAGGGCAGGCCGGTGACGCGCAACCTCACGGCGCCGCTGCACTCCCTCACCAAGGCGAACATGGACGCCCACAGCCAGTACTTCTACAAGCAGTCCTGCTGAGGGAGCCGGGGAGGTGCGCCCCTGGGGGTACGCACCTCCCCGGCGTCACCGCAGCGTCTTCAGGTGCTGGGTCAGCCACCCGCGGGTCGCGCGCCACAGCCCGGCGCCGAGCGAGACCCGCGCGACGCCGAGCCCGGCCAGTTCGGCGACGGGACCGTTGGCGTTGACCGCCGCCGGGCTCACCGCCCGCACGAACTCGCCCAGGACTTCGCGGTCCCGCAACAGGATCGGGTACACGCAGTCCGCACCCGCCGCGAGATACGCCCGCGCCCGCTCGATCGCCTCGGGCAGCACGGCACGCGGGTCGGCGGCGCCCAGGAACACGTCGATGCGGGCGTTGATCACCAGGTCCCGGCCCGCGGCCTCGCGCACCGCCGCCAGCCGGGCCGCCTGCTCGTCCACCGGTCGCAGGCCGCCGCGCGGGTGGTCGGTGTCCTCGTAGTTGCAGCCGACCGCGCCGGTGTCCAGCAGCCGCGCGGCGAACTCGGACCCGGACAGCCCGTAGCCGCTCTCGGCGTCCACCGTCACCGGCACCGACACCGCGCGGGCGATGCGCGCGGCGGCGGCGAACATCTCCCCGGCGGGCGCGGCCTCGCCGTCCGGATAGCCGAGCGCGGCGGCGACCGCGACCGAGGACGTGGCCACCACCGGGAACCCGGCCTCCTCGACCAGCCGCGCCGTGTCGGCGTCCCACGCGTTCGGCAGGATCAGCGGGTCGCCCGGGACGTGCAGCGCCCGCAGCGCCTCGGCGGTCACCGGGGGTTCGCCGGGAGCGGCTTGTGGCTGGTGACCCCGAGCCGGTTGAAGGCGTTGATCACCGTCGCCGCCCAGGCGACCGCGACGTACTGCTCCTGCGTGAACACGCTGGTCGCCTGCTGGTAGACGTCGTCGGGCACGTCCTGGTGCTGCGGCAGCCGGGTCATCGCGTCGGTCAGCGCGAGCGCGGCCCGCTCCTGCTCGGTGTAGAGGTCGGTCTCCCACCACGCGCTGAGCATGAGGATCCGCCGCTCGCTCTCCCCCAGCTTGCGGGCGTCCCGGGCGTGCAGGTCGAGGCAGTAGGCGCACCCGTTGAGCATCGACGCGCGGATCTTCACCAGCTCGATCAGCCGCTGGTCCAGTCCCGCGTCCGCGGCCGCCTTCTCGACGACGGTGTGCAGGTGGAGGATCGACTGGTAGGCCTCGGGCAGCGCGGCGGACAACTGGATTCGCTCGGTCATACGACCAAACTAACCCGCGCTGGCCCACGGGTATGGTCCAGTTTCGTGACAGGTTCGTGGTCCAGTTCCGATCTGCATCTCGACTGGTCGCCGTCCGAGGGGCGGCGCGGGCTGGCCGACGCGTTGCGGCGCGCCGTCCGCGAAGGCCGGCTCGCCCCCGGCACGGCGCTGCCGTCCACGCGCGCGCTCGCGGCCGACCTCGGCATCGCCCGCGGCACCGTCACGCGCGTCTACAACGACCTGACCGCCGAGGGGTACCTGCGCACCAGGCAGGGCGCGCCGACCCGGGTGGCCGCGGACACGCGCACCCCGGCCGAACCACGCGAGAAGTCCGGGCCGCCCACCTCCGCCTGGTTCCGGGACGCGCGCTGGGACCTGTTCCCCGGGCGGCCGGACCTGTCGGCGTTCCCGCGTGCGGCGTGGGCGTCCGCCACGCGCCGGGTCGTGCAGTCGATGCCCGCGGGCTCGTTCGACTACGGCGATCCGGCCGGGCCGGCCGCGCTGCGCGAAGCACTGGCCCGGTACCTCGCGCGCAGCCGCGGCGTGCTCGCGGAGCCGGACCGGATCGTGGTGTGCGGCGGCTACTCGCACGCGATCGGCGTGCTGGGCCACCTGTTCGACGAGATCGCCTTCGAGGACCCGTCGCTGCCGGAGTTCCGCGAGGGCGCGGCCCGGGGCGGCGCGAAGATCGTGCCGGTGCCGGTGGACGAGCGCGGGATCCGGGTGTCCGACCTGGACAGTCCGGTGGCGGTCGTGACGGCCGCGCACCAGTACCCGCTCGGGGTCACGCTCGCGCCGGAACGCCGCTCCGCGCTGGCCGGCTGGGCGGCGGCGGGCGGCCTGGTGATCGAGGACGACTACGACGGCGAGTTCCGGTTCGACCGCCAGCCGGTCGGGGCGGTGCAGTCGCTGGCGCCGGAGCGGATCGTCTACGCGGGCGGGGTCAGCAAGACGCTCGCGCCGGCGTTGCGGATCGGGTGGCTGGTCCTGCCGCGGCGCCTGGTCGGCCCGGTGCGCGACACGATGGCGGCGCTGGGCTGGCGGTCGCCGGTGGTGGACCACCTGGTCCTCGCCGACCTGCTGAACTCCGGCGCCTACGACCGGCACGTCCGGCAGCGCCGCGTCGCCTACCGCCGCCGCCGGGACCGGCTGCTCGCGGCACTGCCGCCGGAGTTCGTGCCGGAAGGCATCTCCGCCGGGCTGCACCTGGTGCTGCGCGTGCCCGGCGAGGCTGCGGTGCTGCGCGCGCTGCGCCGCCGGTCGGTGGCGGTGGACCACCTGAGCCGCTACTGGATGGGCTCCGGTCCCGGCGGGCTGGTGATCGGCTACGCGACCCCGGCCGAGCACGCGTTCGGCCCCGCGGTGGAGGCGCTGGTGGACGGGCTACGCGCGGTCGGACCGTAACGCGGCCAGCAGCTCGTCCGCGGCGGTGTAGGGGTCCAGCTCGCGGTCGACGACCTTCTTCGCCACCGACGGCAGGTGCCCGCCGCCGTGCAGGTCGGTCAGCCGCGCCTGCAGCTCGCGCAGGGCGATCGCGGCCACCGCGGCCGCGGCCCGCTCGGCGCGGCGGCGGGCCAGCTCCCCGTGCGCGGCGAGCCAGTCGTGGTGCTCGGACAGCGCCTTGACCAGGTCCGGCACGCCCTCGCCGCGGGCGGCGACCGTGCGCACGATCGGCTGCCGCCAGCTCTCGCCGCGGATCTCCCGGCGCGCGAAGGCGATCATCTGCTTCAGGTCGCGCACCACGATCTCCGCGCCGTCGCGGTCGGCCTTGTTCACCACGAACACGTCGGCGATCTCCAGCACCCCGGCCTTGGCCGCCTGGATCCCGTCGCCGAGCCCGGGCGCCAGCAGGACCACCGTGGTGTCGGCCAGCTTCACGACGTCCACTTCGGACTGTCCAACACCGACGGTCTCGATCAGCACGACGTCGAACCCGGCGGCGTCGAGCACCCGCACCGCCTGCGGCGTCGCCCAGGACAGCCCGCCCAGGTGCCCGCGGGTGGCCATCGACCGGATGAACACGCCCGGATCGGTCGCGTGCTCGGTCATCCGGATCCGGTCGCCGAGCAGCGCGCCGCCGGAGAACGGCGACGACGGGTCGATCGCCAGCACCCCGACCCGCTTGCCCTCCGCGCGCAACGCGGACAGCAGCATGGACGTCGAAGTCGACTTGCCGACCCCGGGCGGTCCGGTCAGGCCGATCACCCGCGCCCGCCCGGTGTGCGGCGTGAGCGCCGCGGCCACCTCGCGCAGGCGCGGGTGCGCGTCCTCGACCAGCGAGATCAGCCGGGCGACCGCGCGCGGCTGTCCCTCCCGCGCGCGGTCGACGAGCTCCCCGACGTCCAGTGGCACTACAGCGCGGGCACCTTGATCAGCAGCGCGTCACCCTGGCCACCGCCACCGCACAGCCCGGCCGCGCCGAGACCGCCACCGCGGCGGCGCAGCTCGTGCACCAGGTGCACGGCCAGCCGGGCGCCGGACGCGCCGATCGGGTGGCCGAGCGCGATGGCGCCGCCGTCGACGTTCACGATCTCCGGGTCGATGCCCAGCGCCTTGGTCGACACCAGGCCGACCGCGGCGAACGCCTCGTTGATCTCCACCAGGTCCAGCGCGCTCGCGTCCAGCTTCGCCTTCGCCAGCGCGGCCTTGATCGCGTTGGACGGCTGCTCGTGCAGGCTCGCGTCCGGCCCGGCGACCACGCCGTGCGCGCCGATCTCGGCCAGCGGCTCCAGACCCAGCTCCTCGGCCTTGGCCCGGCTGGCGACGATCACCGCGGCCGCGCCGTCGGAGATCTGCGACGCCGAACCCGCGGTGATGGTGCCGTCGGCGGCGAAGGCCGGGCGCAGCTTGGCCAGGCTCTCGGCCGTGGTGTCGGCACGCACGCCCTCGTCGGTGTCGAACACGACCGGGTCGCCCTTGCGCTGCGGGATCGACACCGGCGCCAGCTCGGCCTTGAACCGCCCGGCCTCGGTCGCGGCGACCGCGCGCTGGTGCGAGCGGGCCGCGAAGGCGTCCTGGTCCTCGCGGGTGATGCCGTAGCGGGAGTTGTACTTCTCCGTCGACGCGCCCATCGCGCACTGGTCGAAGGCGCAGAACAGGCCGTCGTAGGCCATGTGGTCGAGCAGCGTGGTGTCGCCGTACTTGAAGCCGGAGCGCGACTTGGGCAGCAGGTGCGGCGCCTGGGTCATCGACTCCTGGCCGCCCGCGACCACCAGGTCGAACTCGCCGGCGCGGATGAGCTGGTCGGCCAGCGCGATCGCGTCCAGGCCGGACAGGCACACCTTGTTGATGGTCAGCGCGGGCACGTCCATCGGGATGCCGGCGGCCACCGCGGCCTGCCGCGCCGGGATCTGGCCGGCGCCTGCGGTGAGCACCTGGCCCATGATCGTGTACTGCACCTGGTCCGGGGAGACCCCGGCCTGCTCGAGCGCGGCCTTGATGGCGATCCCGCCGAGCTGCGCCCCGGTGAAGTCCTTCAGTGAACCGAGCAGACGCCCGATCGGGGTACGCGCCGCACCCAGGATGACGGAACCGGACACAACAGCCTCCAACAGACGAACGACGGCGGTCGATCCGACGATACCCGGAGCGGCCGTCCAGTACAGGTGTGAGCCGCGGCACCCACGCACCGCGGTGCCAAGCCTTATCCTCACCACTATGAATGACGCGCTGAAGCCGTTCGTGACGACCATCGACCACGTCGGCATCGCCGTCGCCGATCTGGACGCCGCGATCGACTTCTACGCGGACAACTTCGGCATGATCGCCACGCACTCCGAGGTCAACGAGGAGCAGGGCGTGCGCGAGGCGATGCTGCACGCGCCGGGCGACGAGAACGGCCCCGCCGTCCAGCTGCTCGCGCCGCTGCGGCCGGACTCGACGATCGGGAAGTTCCTCGACACCAAGGGCCCCGGTCTGCAGCAGGTCGCCTACCGCGTCACCGACGTCGAGGCCGCCGCCGAGGCGCTGCGGGCCAAGGGGCTGCGCCTGCTGTACGACAAGGCCAAGCGCGGCACCGCGAACAGCAAGGTCAACTTCGTGCACCCGAAGGACGCCGGCGGCGTCCTGGTCGAGCTGGTCGAGCCCGCCGCGTCGCACTAACCCGGCGCGGGCCGGGCCATCAGCGCGTCGGCGATGAAGTTCAGCTCCCGCTCCATCAGGTCCGGCGGATCGTCCCCGCCGTGCCGCGCCACCGAGTGCCGGTAGCTGACCGCGAGCGCCAGCAGCCCGGCCGCGCTGTCCACGTCGGCCACCGGCAGTGCGCCGTCCCCGGCGGCGATGATCACCGTGCGCACCTGGCGGACCAGCTGCTGGAACCGGTCGTGCAGCGCGTCCCGCACCGCGCGGTGGGTGTCCGCCTCCCGCCACAGCAGGTGGGACAGCATCCGCGACCGGGCCAGGCGCGCGTCGAGCTCGGACACCAGCCGCCGCAGGCTCTCCGCGATGTCCCCGGGCACGACGACGCGGGTGGCGTCGATCTGCTCGTCGGGCAACCGCTTGATCAGCGCGCTCAGCAGGTCGGACTTGCGGCGGAAGTAGTAGTGCACCAGGCCCTTCGGCACGCCGGCGCGCTCGGCGATCCGGGAGGTCGGAGTGGCGTCGAAACCGCTTTCCGCGAACAGGTCCTCGGCCGCGCGGAGGATCCGCTCCTTGGCCGGGAGGTCGTCCCCGTGTTCGGTCCGCGCCACTCCGCCCGCCTCTCGTACAGCTCGCCGGCCCACAACGCTAACCGAAAACCGGCTCGTCGTGGGCCGACCGGTGTGACTGCCCTCAGTGCGCGGTCGTCATCCCACCGCGGTGCACCGCGTTCGCCACCGGCAGGGCCGCCAGCCCGGCGATCGCGGTCAGGGCGCCGATGATCCACGAGGACCACGCCGCCACGTCCAGTGCCGTGTAGGTCATCACCCACGGCGCGATGAACAGCAGCGCCCCGAGGATGACCTGGACCCCCTCGCCGTAGACGAGGCCCGGCATGGACAGCGAAAGCAGGCCGTCCAGCGCGATGAGGGCGCCCAGCACGATCATCGTCCACATGGTCGCGGTGTCGGTGTCGGCCCACAGTGGCGTCAGCACCGCCACCACCCCGAGCACGACCTCGGCCCAGTCGTGCGGACGGGTCCACGCCCGCTTCGAACGATCAGCCATTCGTGATCACCTCCGAACCCGATCCGGGAGACCACGCGGCGCGGTCTCCGCACTGCCATGGTGCGCCTTGATTGGCCGGCCGGTCAATCACACCCGGATTACGGTCAAATCGGACAGTGGCGGAGGACGTTACTGGCCAGTAATGTCATCTCCTCCGACCCAGCGCAGGGAGACCGACATGACGATCACGGACATCCGGGACGCGATCCTCACCGGCGAGACCGCCGAGGTGGGCGCCCTGCCGGTGCCCGAGGCCTACCGCGGCGTGACCGTGCACGCGGACGAGGTCGCCATGTTCGACGGGATCCCCTCCCGCGACAAGGACCCGCGCAAGTCGCTGCACGTGGACGAGGTGCCCACGCCCGAGCCGGGGCCCGGTGAGGCGCTGATCGCGGTGATGGCCAGCGCCATCAACTACAACACCGTGTGGACGTCGATCTTCGAGCCGATCCCGACGTTCAAGTTCCTGCAGCGCTACGGCAGGCTCTCGCCGCTGGCCAAGCGCCACGACCAGCCCTACCACGTGGTCGGCTCGGACGCGGCCGGCGAGGTGCTGCGCACCGGGCCGGGCGTGCACCGGTGGCAGCCGGGCGACGAGATCGTCGCGCACTGCCTCAACGTCGAGCTGGAGGGCCCGGACGGGCACAACGACACGATGCTCGACTCCGACCAGCGGATCTGGGGGTTCGAGACGAACTTCGGCGGGCTGGCCGAGCTGGCGCTGGTCAAGGCCAACCAGCTGATGCCCAAGCCGGACCACCTGACCTGGGAGGAGGCCGCCTGTCCCGGGCTGGTCAACTCCACCGCCTACCGGCAGCTGGTGACCACGAACGGCGCGAACCTGAAGCAGGGCGACGTCGTGCTGATCTGGGGCGCCTCCGGCGGGCTCGGGTCGTACGCGACGCAGTTCGCGCTCAACGGTGGCGCGATCCCGGTGTGCGTGGTGTCCAGCCCGGAGAAGGCGGCGATCGTCCGCCGGATGGGTGTCGAACTGGTGATCGACCGGACCGCGGAGGGTTACCGGTTCTGGCGGGACGAGAACACGCAGGACCCGAAGGAGTGGCAGCGCTTCGGTGCGCGGATCCGGGAGCTGACCGGCGGTGAGGATCCGGACATCGTGTTCGAGCACCCGGGCCGGGAGACGTTCGGCGCGTCGGTGTACGCGGCACGCAAGGGCGGCACGATCGTCACGTGCGCCTCCACCTCGGGATACCTGCACCAGTACGACAACCGGTACCTGTGGATGAACCTGAAACGGATCATCGGGTCGCATTTCGCGAATTACCGCGAGTCGTGGGAGGCCAACCGGTTGATCGCGAAAGGCCTGATCCACCCGACGCTGTCGAAGACGTATCCGATGACCGAGACCGGGCAGGCCGCGCTGGACGTGCACCGCAACGCCCACCAGGGCAAGGTCGGTGTGTTGTGTCTCGCCCCCGAGGAGGGTTTGGGCGTGCGCGACGCGGAGAAGCGGTCGAAGCACATCGACCGGATCAATTTGTTCCGCGGCGCCTAAGTAGTCTGGGCCGTATGAGCCTTGGCGACGAACGAGAGCTTGTACCGCTCGGCGCGGGTTTCGACCTGGCCAAGCGCGGTTACGACCGCCACCAGGTCGACGAGCACCTCGAACGGCTGGACAGCGACCTGAAAATGCTCGCCGCCGACCGGGATGCCGCCATCTCGCAGGCCGGCGACCTCGCCCGGCAGCTCGAGCAGGCTCGCGGGGAGATCGAGAACCTGCGCGGCCAGGTCGAGCGGCTGGGCCAGCCGCCGACGACGGTCGAGGGCCTGTCCGAGCGGTTGCAGCGCATGCTGCGGCTGGCGCAGGAGGAGGCGGCCGACACGCGGGCCCGCGCGGAGGCCGAGGCCGGGCACATCCGGGCGAAGGCCGAGTCGGACGCCAGCGCCATGCGCGCCCGCTACGAGCAGCTGCTGGCCGAGCTGGACGCGCGGCGCAAGGAGATGGAGGCCGAGCACCGCACGGTCCTGGAGACCGCGCGCGCCGAGGCCGAGTCGATCACGACCAAGGCCAAGGAGGAGCGCGACCGGCTGAATCGCGAGGCCGAGCAGCGCCGCACCCAGGTCGAGGAGGACTTCGAGATCGCGATGGCGGCGCGCCGCACCGAGGCGATGCGGGTGCTGGCGGAGCAGGAGGCGACGAGCAAGGCGGAAGCCGAGCGCCGCGTCCGCGAGGCGACGGACGAGGCCGCGGCGATCCGCAAGAAGGTCGCGGAGGAGGAGGCCGCCGCGAAGGCCGAGATCGAGCGCCGCCGCCGCGAGTCGATCGAGGACGCCAACCGGCGCAAGACGGAGTCGATCACCGAGGCGAACGCCCGCCTGGCGGAAGCGTCGGACGAGGCGGCCCGCCGCGTGCGGGAAGCCACGGAGGAGTCGACGCGCCGCATCAACGCGGCGGCCGACCGGGTCGAGGCGTTGCGGAAGCTGCGCGCCGCAATCGCCGAACAGGTCAAGGCAGCGCGCGAAGTGCTGGTAGAGGCCGACTCAGTCCTCGGCGAGGCCGAACCGGTGATCGAGCCGCTGCCGGAGGAACGCGAGGCCGCCCCAGCGGGAAAACCGTCGGGACGGCAGTGAAGCCCGGCGGAGGAGCCACTGCCGAGCGGCAGTGACACCTCGGCGACGAGCCACTCCCGAGCGGCAGTGACACCTCGGCAACGAGCCACTCCCGAGCGGCAGCGACACCTCGACAGGGATCCGGACGGGCGTCCCTCTTCGGCCGGAACCCCTCCCTCCCCGCAGGGAGTGAGGCCAGGCGGGGACTGAGCCACTGCCTGAGCCGGCCTGCCGTCATGCAGGTCCCGCCGGTGGTCAGGATGCGCCCCACTCGCAGCACAGCGCGGCCCGGAAGAGCTGGCGCCTCGGCCGGACCCACACAGCGCCCCGCTCCGGTCAGCACCGGACCAGCTGGACTGGCCCTCCGGCCCCGCCGCCCACCAGCCCTCCGCTGTCGAGCACCTGTCACCGGGGCGGTTGTCCCCAGGTGACGAGGCGCGCGGGGCATGCTGTCACGGCCCGCCGAAGAACGGGCAAACCTCACCGGTGGCGGGGCTGCGCAGAAACCGACTGGCGAGTAACCTAGGGCGCCACTTGCGAAAGCGCACAGGCGCGCACCCTTGCCGGAGGTATTGGGATGGCTGCATACCGGACCGTGGTTGTCGGTACGGACGGGTCTGATTCATCGTTCCGCGCGGTCGACCGGGCGGCGGCCGTGGCCGCGGACTCCGGCGCCACGCTCGTCATCGTGTGCGCCTACTACCCGGCGAGCAGGCAGGACGTGGAGAAGGCCCAGGACGTCCTGGGCGAGGAGGCCTACCAGGTGGTCGGCTCGGCGCCGGCCGAGGACACCCTCCGCAGCGCCCGCGACCGCGCCCTCAAGGCAGGCGCGGGCTCGACCGAGACCATCGCCGTGGTGGGCGAGCCGGTCGAGGCGCTGCGCAAGGTCGTCTCCGACAAGTCGGCCGACCTGCTGGTCGTCGGCAACCGCGGGCTGAACACGCTCACCGGGCGCCTGCTCGGGTCGGTGCCGTCCGAGGCGGCGCGCAAGTCGGGGGTCGACGTCCTGATCGTGCACACCACGTAGGCCGGCGTGGACTCCGAGCGCCTCGAGAGCATCCTGCTCGGCGGCAAGCGCCGCTACACCCGGCTCGAGGTGGCCGACAAGGCGGGTGTGCCCATCGAACGGGCCACCCGCCTCTGGCGTGCGCTGGGGTTCGCCACGGTCGGCGACGACGAAGTGGTCTTCACCGACGCCGACATCGACGCCGTGCGCACCGCCGACCAGCTGATCTCCTCCGGGCTGCTCGACCAGGGCCTGGAGGCGCCGGTGGCCCGCACGCTCGGCCTGCACCTGTCGCGGCTCGCGGAGTGGCAGGTGCGGATGCTGTGGACGCTGATCACCGAGAACGAGGGCCTCGGCCGGGACGACGCGCAGATCGTCACGCTCGTCGAGCGCCTGCTGCCGGAGTTGCAGCGGGTGCAGGACTTCGTGTGGCGGCGGCACCTGGCGGCCTTCGCCGGGCGGGCGCTGGCGTCGCCCGAGGAGGACCTGGAGGCGCGGACCGAGGTCGTCGGGTTCGTCGACATGGTCGGCTACACGCGGCTGACCCGGCGCCTGGCCGAGAGCGAACTCAGCGCCGTGCTGGAAAGCTTCGAGCTGCTCGCGACCGAGGTCATCGCCGACCACCACGGCCGCGTGGTGAAGATGATCGGCGACGAGGTGCTGTTCGTGGCCGACGCGCCGGCCGACGCGGCCGGGATCGCGCTGACGCTGACCGAGCGCACCGCGGCCGACGCCGAACTGCCGGAAGTGCGGGCCGGCCTGGCGGCCGGCCGGATCCTGAGCCGCTTCGGCGACGTGTACGGATCGGTCGTGAACGTGGCCGCGCGGCTCACGTCGGTAGCGCGCCCCGGAACGGTGCTGATCGACCGCGAACTGGCGGGCGAACTGGCCGACCTGCCGGGTTTCGCCGTGCGCTCCCGCCGCCCGGTGACCGTGCGCGGCTACACGCGGCTGCACCCATACGTGCTCCGGCGCGGCTAGCCAGGGCCGAAAGCCCGCACTTGCCAGCCGCGTAGAGCCGTCCTCGAATGCGAACAGCCGTGATCATGGATAACGGTTCGAGGACATCGTTCAATGATGCGTCACACCAGAGGCCCGACCACCGATACCGCCCGGGAGAACATCAGCGAGGAGTCACCGAATGACCCAGCCCTACGGCCAGTGGCCGCCGCAACAGCAGCAGCCCTACCAGGCGCCCTACCCACCACAGGGCTGGCAGCAGCAGTATCCCCAGTACCAGGTGTACCCGCAGCAAGCGCCGGTGTTCGTACCGCAGAACAGCATGGGTACCGCGGCGTTGGCGCTGGGCATCATCGGGTTGTTCGTGATGCCGTTCCTCGGTGTGCTGGCGATCGTGTTCGGCTCAATCGGAATCAGCCGGGCCAATCAGCGGCTCGCCACGAACGGTGGCGCCGCGACCTGGGGCTTGATTCTCGGAATCTTCGAGGTCGTGGTGCTCGTCGTCTACCTCGCCGTCTGGGTGTGAAGACCATGAACGACTGATCGGGTTCCTTGACGCCCGATTCACTGACGACAGCTTCGAGGCCCGCACGAAGATGCTCGTAGAGCTTGACGAGCCTCCCCGGTTGTCCGCCGTGAAGCCGGGGGACGGCCGTGGACCGCCCTCGACAACCAGCCGTCCTCAGACGCTCGGCCGATGTGCGGCGGATATCGCCTGAGCTGCGACAACAGTTCCGGAAGCCCCTTTGGCTCCCACGCCCCCCCCCCGATTCGGGTTTCCCGAGGTCAACGCCCGTCGGGCAGGACCGCGTACTGGCGCACGTACAGGTCGGTGTAGGTGACCGGCCCGCGGGGGCCCGGCACCCGGTCCAGGTTGATGCCGGTCTCCGGCACGGCGAGGAGCTTGAAGCCGTCGAGCAGGCGCGTCGGGGCGTTCCAGAACACGCCGGTTCCGGTGTAGCCGTCGAGGAAGGCCGTCGCGGTCTCGGCGTTCTCGGTGGCGATGCCCGCCGCCAGGCCGGAGGTCTGCTCGTTGGCGATCGAGACCGCCTCGGCCACGCCGCTGACCTGCGCGACGGTCACGGTGGCCTCGTGGTCGGAGTCGAGCGCCCACTCGTAGCCGATGGCGTGCTCGTGCGGCGGCAGGGACGGCGTCACCTTCCGCGCGGCCAGCGCCTCGGAGATGACCGGCCACAGCTGGTCGTGCACCGCGGAGTGGATGAGCAGCAGGTTCAGCCGGTTGCAGACGCCCAGCCGGTCCAGGCTGTTGAACACCAGGTCGCGGACCTTGTCGGCGTCGGCGGCCTCGTCGACGTACAGCACGCCACCGCCGTCGGCGTGGGCGAGCGTCCGGACGCCGTGCTGGGCGGCCTCCAGCGCGAGCGCGCGCGTGCTCTCCCCGCTGCCGCGCAGGATGACCAGCGGCACCAGGTCCGGGAACCGGACCAGGGCCGCGGCGGCCCCCCGCTCGACGCGCGGCACCAGCTGCACGACGGCGGGGTCGATACCCGCGTCGGACAGCGCCGGGGCGATGACCACCTCGAGCAGTCGCTGCGCGGAGCCCAGCGCGGCCGAACCGGTGCGCAGCACCCCGCCATTGCGGGACTTGACCAGCTGCGACGCGACGTCGACCGTCACGTTGGGCCGGGCCTCGTAGTTCGCGCCGATGACGCCCACCGGGCGGCGCCGCTCGACCAGCCGCAGGCCGTCGGGCAGCGCCTTCACCGGGATCGCGCGCTCCGGGTGGGGCGAGCCGGCCAGCAGGCGCAGCTGCTCGGCCATGCCGGTGAGCCGCTCCTCGGTGATCGTGAGACGGTCGAGCAGTCCGGCGCTCATGCCTTCCTGCTCCGCGCGCGCCACGTCGGCCCGGTTGGCCTCCAGGACGCTCTCGCGGGCGTCGAGGAGACGGCCGGCCATGGCGGTCAGCGCCGCGTCGATGGCCTCGTCCGACGCGGTGGCCAACGACGGGGCCGCCGCCTTGGCCGCCCGTGCGCACTCCTCAACAGCCTTCGCCACCTCGTCGGACACCGCTACCTCCACGCTGGAAACTGGGAGCCTCCAGTGTGCCGCACGGGCAGGTCAGGGCTGCAGTGCGGGTTCGAGCAGCCAGACGCCGCCGACGAACAGGCACGTGACCGCGATCACGCCGAGCATGAGCATCCACAGCGCGGCCGGGACGCCGGTCAGCCGGGCGAGCTGGTCCGCGTCGGAGTCCCGCGCCGCGCCGCGCCGCCGTTTCATCTGCAGCTCGATGACCGGCCGGAGCCCGCCCAGCAGCAGGAACCACGTGATCAGGTAGATGAACCACGCTTGCACCTGCGGCCCGGCGACCAGCGCGACCACCGCGAGCCCGCCGGCGGTGAGGACCACGGACAGCACGCCGTAGGCGTTACGGACCATGACCAGGACGCCGAGCAGCAGCAACGCGGCGAGCGCGAGCAGCACCGTGATGCGGCCCGCGGCCAGCAGGCTCGCGAAGGCCAGGCCGAGGATCCCGGGCGCCGGATAGCCCGCGAGGGCGGTCAGCACCATGCCCGGGCCCTCGGGCTTGCCCCGGGAGACCGTGACGCCCGAGGTGTCGGAGTGCAGCTTGATCCCCTGCAGACGACGCCCGGCCAGCACCGCGACCAGCGCGTGACCCGCCTCGTGCACGATCGTCACCACGTTGCGGGCCATCCGCCAGGGCGCGCCGGACAGCACCAGCAGGAGCGCCACACCGCCGGTCACCAGCGGCACCGGAATGGACGGATCCGGCTGCGCCCCGAAGAGACCCGCCAGCACGTCGAACTCTGCCGTCGCCTCGTTCACGCGCGAAGCTCACCACATGTGGGGTGCACTCCCTGTAATCACCCCCATCGCGTTCACAGCTCCTTCACTGGTAGTTGGGTGCGGGACCGGACCCGCCTCGCAACACGGCCGCACGCCGCAGCTCCGCCCGGCCGTGTTGACAGAGCGGCGCCCCATCAGACCCCGCGCGGCAGCTCCGCCCGGGCGTGTTGACAGAGCGACGCCCCGCCGGGCCGCGTGCGACGGCTCTCCGGGCCGAGGTGACAGAGCGAGGCCCCGTCAGGCCCCACGCGTCAGTTCCCCGCCCGAGGGGACAGAGCAAGGCCCCGCCACCTCACATGCAGCGGCTCCTCCCCAACCGAGGTGAGAGAGCGAGGCCCTGCCATCCCCGCACGCGGCGGCCCCTCTCACCGAGGTAGCAGCGTGGGCGCTCTGCCAGGCACGGTGGCAGCTCCCGCCCACGTGACGGTGCGGGCGATGTGTCAGGCGGCTTGCGTTGGCGCCTCCGTCGCTGCCCCGGCCGCGCTGGGCATCGGGTGGTGGGTGCGGTCCACTCGGAACAGGAGGGCTGCCCAGCTGCGGTACGGGGCCCACGCATCGGCGATCGAGGCGAGTTCCGTGGTCGATGCGGCGGGGCGGTCGTAGGCCCGGCGCATCTCCTCGAGCAGGTATCGCTCGTCCGTGGGGAAGACGTCCGGGTGGCCGGCGCCGCGGATCAGGATCAGCTGCGCCGAGAACGCCCCCACACCAGGCAGGGCGCGCAGTGCGTCCAGGGCATCCGCGGGATCCGCCGCGCGCAAGGCATCCGGGTCGAGGACGCCGGTCAGCGCGGCTTCGGCGACCACGCGCAGACGGTCCACTTTGATCTCCGGCAGCCACGACGGCGCGGGCATCTCCAGCAACTCCGCCGGCGCCGGGAACGACCACAACGGACGCCCGTCGACATCGAGCTGCTCACCGTGCCGTTCAGCGATGCGTTGTTTGAACAACGCCGCCTGCGTGAACCGGATCCGCTGGCCGATGATCGCCCAGCAGGCGGCCTCGTACGGCGACGTGAACAGCACCGGCCGCAACCCGGGATACCGCGCCTGCAACGCACCCACCACCGGATCTCGCTCACCGACCGCCGCGAAACCGGAGCCGTCCACGTCCAGTGACAGGATCCGCGCCACGTGCCGCGCCGCCTCCTCGACATCCGCTTGCCCCGCCACCACAGTGACTTCGACGGACCCCGGCGCCCGCTGCCGCACCCGCACCCCCGTATGCACCCACCTGCCCGGCAACGGGAAGGCCAGCCGGAGCGTGCCCGGCTCCTCCGCCGCGTCCGGGCGCGACGCCGGCGCGAACCCCTCCAGGAAACCGGCCGCCGCCGCGAGGTCGAACGGCCCCGGCACAGCGATCTCGACGGTGCCCGTCACACTGCTCGTCATCGTTGCTCTCCTTCGGTTCGACGATGATGGGATGACGGTAGCGGGACCCACCGACAATTCCGGGAAAACCAGTTGCCCGCCTCGCTACGGTGGGGCCATGGGTATGTTCTCGCAGTCCTGCATGGTGTTCGCCCGCTTGCGGCGCGCCTGACGCAGTGGCTGCCCTTCCACACCGAGTTCCCCACCGCCGGCCGCTGCGTCATGAGCTTCCTGCCCGCTCTCATGACGTGGAGTTCCCATGCCCTCGGCACCCCGTGCCGGGCGATCCGCCGGCGTGCATTTCCTTGCCACACCGGCGATCGCCGCACAACTCGTCCAATCCTGCACCGTCGGCGGTGACGATCTCGTCCTGGAGATCGGCGCCGGACAGGGCGCCCTCACCCGTCACCTCGCCGCCACCGGCGCGCGCATTCTCGCCGTCGAGCGAGATGACCACTTCGTGCGCCGCCTGACCACCCATTTCGGTGATCGGCCGAACGTTCGCGTCGTGCACGGCGACGCCCGCGACATTCCCCTGCCCCGAAGGAAGTTCCTGCTGGTGGCCAATCTCCCGTACGCGCTGTCGACCACGATCCTGCGTCGCATGCTCACCGCCCGCACCGCGCTCCACCGTGCCGCGGTGATCGTCGAATGGGGCTTCGCCAAACGGATCTGCGCGACCGTGCCCCGCCAGCTCGAACAGGCGTGGTGGGCCGCCCGCTTCGACCTCGAACTGGTGACCCGGATCGGCCCGCACCACTTCTCCCCGCCACCGCGCGTCGACTCCGCGCACCTGGCGATCCGCCGCAACTCGTTCCCCCGCTCGGCCGAACGAGCACTGTGGACAGTCCTGTCCAGCGCCTACCGCCACCCCACCGCACCGGCGGACCGGCTGTTCGACCGGCGCGCCCTGCGCCGCGCCGGAATCCAGCCGACCGAACCCGCCGCCACCGTCCCGCCCCACGCCTGGGCACGCCTGGCGCGCGACCTGTCCCCCGGCCGCACCTGGCCGGCCCTGCCGAAACGGCTCCGGGAGTGACGAACTCTCAGGAAAATCTTCTCAGGAGATTTCCGGGTCGCTCCACAGGATTCTCACAAGAACGCGGACCAACCTCATGAGCATGAACGAGAACGAGTTCCGGGCGAGCCAGGCCGGCGGGGTCCCGCCGACCTACAGCCACCCCCACTACCAGCAGCCGGTCGCGGCCGCGCCGGTGCTCACGCCCCCGCGGCCCAAGAAGAAGCGCGTCGCCGCACTCGTCACCGCCGGCACCCTCGCCGCGGCCGTGATCGGCGGCGCCAGCGGAGCCGCCGTCGTGGCCCTCGACAGCGGCACCTCCACGGGCACGGCCACGTCCGCGACCACGGTGTCCAGCACCACGAACACCGACGTCAGCGCCGTCGCCGCCAAGGTCCTGTCGAGCGTCGTGCAGGTCAACGTCACGACCCGCCAGGGCGAGGCCATCGGATCCGGCGTGATCCTGACCGCCGACGGCAAGATCCTCACCAACGCGCACGTTGTGTCCGACGCCGTCGGCGACGTCACCATCACCCTGTCCGACGGCACCGAGTACCAGGCCAGCGTCCTCGGCGCGGACACCAAGGCCGACATCGCCGTCCTGCAAGCCAAAGGCGCCAGCGGCCTCACCGCCGCCACCCTCGGCGACTCCGGCAAGGTGCAGGTCGGCGAACAGGTCGTCGCCATCGGCTCCCCCGGCGGACTGCAGAACACCGTCACCTCGGGCATCGTCAGCGCCGTCGACCGCGACCTCTCCGACATCTCCAGCGGCGAGCCGGACACCCCGTTCGGGCAGACCGCCAACACCGCCAGCGACAGCCCCAGCTACACCGCCATCCAAACCGACGCCTCCATCAACCAGGGCAACTCCGGCGGACCACTCGTCAACATGAACGGCGAGGTCATCGGCATCAACTCCGCCCTCTACAGCCCGTCGGCCACCTCCACCGGATCCGTCGGCATCGGCTTCGCCATCCCCATCGACGACGCCAAGACGATCATCGCGCAGATCGAGAACAGCTGACACACCCGGAACGGGCCGCGGTCGGGGCGGCCCGTTCCGCTGTGCCGGACGGTCCCCGCGCGCGGCCCGCGTTAGGGTTTCCCGGTGACCGACCGTCTTGTCTGGATCGACTGCGAGATGACAGGGCTGGACCTCGCGAAGGACGCCCTGATCGAAATCGCCGCCCTGGTGACCGACGCCGACCTCAACATCCTCGGCGACGGCCTCGACCTCGTCATCCACGCCGATGACGACGTGCTCGCCGGCATGCCCGACGTCGTGCGCGAAATGCACGCCAAATCCGGGCTCACCGACGAAGTCCGCCGCTCCGTCACCACCCTCGAGGAAGCCGAACAACGCGTCCTCGACTACATCCGGACCCACGTCCCCGAAGCCAACAGCGCCCCCCTCGCCGGCAACTCCATCGCCACCGACCGCGGATTCATCGCCCGCGACATGCCGGCCCTCGACGCCCACCTGCACTACCGCATGGTCGACGTGTCCTCGGTCAAGGAACTCGTGCGGCGCTGGTACCCCCGCATCTACTACGCCAAGCCCGAGAAGGGCCTCGCGCACCGGGCACTCGCCGACATCAAGGAATCCATCAGCGAACTCGACTACTACCGGCGCACCGCGTTCGTGCCCCTGCCCGGCCCCAGCACCGACGAAGCCCGCGCCGCGGCCGCCGAAGTGCAGCTCAAACACACCAAGTGACCCCCCGCGTGCCCCCGCTCGCGGGCACGCTACGATATCCCGGCTGGTGGCGATCGCAAGACGCCCCACGTGGTGGGTGTAGCTCAGCTGGTAGAGCACCTGGTTGTGGTCCAGGAAGTCGCGGGTTCAAGTCCCGTCACTCACCCCATGGCCCCACCCTGCTCGGTCGCTTCGCGGCCTCGCCGGGTGGGGTTCGTCATTTCCTCCGGGGGCCGAGCCCCCGGGCCCCCACGGTGCGAGCTCCTCGCCCTGGCGAGCCCTGGGCACGAATGGCGGGGACCAGCGTTGCCCGGACGAGGTCGCTGGGGCGACCTCATCGGGCCTCGGCGGGCGCGGGTGCGAGTGGCCTGGGGCTGGTCGCTTCGCGGCCTCGCCGGGTGGGGTTCGTCATTTCCTCCGGGGGCCGAGCCCCCGGGCCCCCACGGTGCGAGCTCCTCGCCCTGGCGAGCGCTGGGCACGAATGGCGGGGACCAGCGTTGCCCGGACGAGGTCGCTGGGGCGACCTCATCGGGCCTCGGCGGGCGCGGGTGCGAGTGGCCTGGGGCCGGTCGCTTCGCGGCCTCGCCGGGTGGGGTTCGTCATTTCCTCCAGAGGCCCCCGCAGCCCCAGGGCGCGAGCTTCCTCGCCCTGGCGAGCGCTGCGCGACCTCGTCGGGGCGTCGCGCCTTTAGCTGCTTGTGGGGGTTGTCCAGGCTGTCCAGGGGAGTTGCCAGACCGACCAGCCGTCGGTCGGTTCCAGGGGCTGGCCGCCGCTGTTCGTGACCGTGAACAGGTCGCCCTTCTTCGACAGGTCCATCAGCCACTTCGCGTTCGCGTCCGACAGGTTGATGCAGCCGTGCGACACGTTCCGGCGCCCCTGCGAACCCACCGACCACGGCGCCGAGTGGTAGAAGATCCCGCTGTTCGACAAGCGCACCGCGTACTTCACGAACGTCCGGTAACCGCCCGGAGTGTCGGCCGGGACACCGTACGTGCCGGAATCCATGGTGTAGCCGTTGTGCTCACTCATCACCGTGTACGTGCCCACCGGCGTCGTGTTACCCGGCTTGCCCATCGAGATCGGCAACGTCCGCACCTCGGCGTCGTTCACCATCACCTTCGCCTGGTGCGACGCCCCATCGGCGACCACGACCACCTTGTCACCCACTGTGATCTTCGCCGCACGGTCCTCCAGCCCGTACGCGCCGCCACCCAGCGGCTTGCCGTAGATCGCGGCCTCCACGGAGATCTTCGTGCCCGGTTGCCAGTAGTCCTTCGGCCGCCAGATCACCATGCTGTCGCTCATCCAGCGGAACGCGCCCTCGGTGACCGGCTCGGTCACCACCTTCAGCGCCCGCTCCGCCGCCGCCCGGTCGGCCACCTTCGAGTTGAACGTGAAGATCAACGGCATCCCGACGCCGACCATCTCCCCGTCCTGCATGTTCAACGAGACGGAGATCGTCTTCCGCGGCTTCGCCACCGTGGTGAACGTCGAGGTCGAGGTGACCTGCTTGCCGTCCCCGCCCACCGCGACCGCCGTCAGCGTGTACTGCTTGCCGTAGCCGAGACCGTCGGCGAACTCCCACGACGTGCCGTCCGCCGACAAGGCACCCGGGACGGCCTCACCCTCGGGGTTGCGCAGCGTGACCTCGGTCAACCTGCCGCCGGTAGCCGTCACCGAAACGGGTTCACCTGGCGCGACGTCCGCGGCACCGGACGACGGAACCACGGCGATCGACGCCGGCCGAGCAGCTTCCGCCGAAGCCGAGGCTGACGCCCCTGAACCGCTGGTACCGCCGTTGCCAGCCTCCGCCGTGCAGCCGGCCAGCAACCCGGCCGCCAGCACCAGGCAAGCCCATCTGCCCGCAACCACCGAACGCCGCATGATGCCCCCAATCCGGTGAAGATCGCCCGCTTCGTTCTCCTGCGCCCAGTCTGCCCGATCTCGCCGAGACGAGGGGCAAAGACCTGCCGAAACGCGAGAGGGGACCCCCGTGAACGGCCTCCCGCGGGCGTGCTAATCTTTTCTCCGTCGCCAGGGAGACCAGGCGGCCGAGGCCAGCGCCATTAGCTCAACTGGCAGAGCAGCTGACTCTTAATCAGCGGGTTCGGGGTTCGAGTCCCTGATGGCGCACAGTCACCCCAGGTCCTAGGGCCTGGGGTTTTTGCTTTCTGATCTTGGTGCCGTTTTACTGCCGTTTTTGGCGACGTCCAGCACGCCGAGCACTACTGCCGGGCGCCGGGACGGCAGGTTGCGGCCGATGTAGGTGTCTGTGGTTTGCGACACACGCGAGTGGCCGAGAAGGTCACTCGCTTCCCGGGCCGGAAGCGCGTCAGTGACCAGTGTCGCCACCGTCCGGCGGAACGTGCGAGGCGTGAACCAGTCGCCGATGCCGTGACGCTTGCGGAATGCCCGCCAGTCACGTCGAAGGTTGCTGGCCTCGCGGAGCCCGCCGAGCGTGTTTGGGAAGACCCAGCCGGTCAGTTCTTCGGGCCTGATGCCCTGCCTGGCGGCCACCCGGGCACGACGATCGAGCAGCATGTCAACGAGCCAGTCGGCCAGCGGAACGCCACGAAGCGCGTTGGCGCTCTTGCCCTCGTTGATCTTGGCGCCGTCCGCCTTCGTGCGGACCATGTTGCCCTCGACCCAGGCGACCTTCTTGCCGAAGTCGATGTTCTCCCAGCGGACGGCGATCCCTTCCCCGGTCCGCTCCCCAGTCCCGCCGTAGAACCGCATGATGTCGGCCAGGTCCTGCCGCTGTGCGATCTCGTCCGCGTCTGCCTTCGCGAAGATGTCCAGGACTTCATCAGCCGTGAGCGCCCTGGCCGGCTTCTTGCGCTTCCGATTCTCGACCGGCCGCGCGTCACGAACCGGGTTCACTTTGAGCGCCTCGTGCCGGACGGCCAGGCCGCACACTCCGGACAGGATCGCTCGGACAGTTCGCGCTGTACTGGCCGAGTACTCCTTGTTGATCGTCTGAACGATCGCGTCGACACGCCCCGCAGTGAGTTCGGAGATCGACAGGCCCTCGATCCGCGGCCTCACGAGCGTGCGCCAGCGCTGCTCGTAGGTGTCGAGTGAAGTCCCGCTCCGATTGCCCAGATCGACTTGCTCCCGGAACTCCTCCAGCCACTTCTCCCCCACCACCACGGCTTTGGTGTCGGGTTTGATCTGCCCTGACCCGATCTGACGATCAAGGAGCCGTTCTCGGAGCTTGTTCTCCGCAGCAGCCTTGGTAGCTGCCCAGCAGCGCACCTTACGCACACGTCCATCGACGTCCCGGTACTGGCACGAGGCCATGAAGCTCGATCCGTCCTTCTTGGCACTGATCTTGCCGTACGTCCCGACCGGCAGCCGCGGTCGCGCCATCCCGTCTGTTCCCCCTTAGGCAGCGTCGTCGAGCGATTCGAACCAGGCAATGACGTCGGCAGTCTTGTAGCGCAGGTACTTGCCGACGCGCTTGCCCTTCGGCCGTAGCCACGGGTCCGCCAGTCATACAGCGTGTTGACTGGGACGCCGAGGTACTCGGCGACGTCTTCCACCGTCCAGAGCCTTTCCATGTCTCGTGTCCTTTCACTTACAGGGCAAGGGTTTCCTCCGCCTCTTCGCATGCGATGCGTTTCCGCTCCCGCGCCTTGGCCGCGGCCGTGTTCGCCAGGGCGGCGTCACCGATGGTCAGCCAACCGATGCCGTCGAAGATCCAGTTGAGAGTGACGGCGGACTCGTCGCCGTCCTGGTCCGCATCGGCCGGCAGTGCGTCTTCGGGGCGTTCGCCGCGCTGGAATGCCTTACGGACGGCCCTCAGCGCTGTGAGAGTGGTGGAGTAGCGGCGGCTCTTGGTGGAGAAGTGACCGCCGAAGCCGAGCATGTGCGCCCATTTCCGGAGCTTGCCCCAGCCTTCGGCCCACTCGGTGCGCTGCTGCTTGCTGGTGTAGTAGAAGGGCCGCTGCCCGAGCCGCCAGCAGGCGACGAGCTGCCGGGACTGGTGGTTGTCGCGCTCGGCGTGCATGTTGGCGTCGAGCTGCGTGAGCCGCCGGGAGACGTGCCCGGCTTCCTCGGTGGCCTTCGTGGCGTACTTCGCGAGATAGGCCGGCACCGCCGTAGTTGTCAGCGCACCGCGGTCATCGTGATCACTCGCGTGAAGGTGAACGGGGCGGATGTCGCGCTGCTTGCCCCAGGTGAGGGTCCAGCCGGTGCGTCGCCGAGGGTGGGGTGCCGTGGTGAAGCGCGTGACGGTCGCAGCAGTGTCGATAAGGCTGCTCAGCAGCTCCGGCGTGATACTCGGGTCCGGCGCGATGATGGTATCCGGATCGTTCGGGTCAAGGCCATCGAGCCTGATCAGGGCGTGGAAGTGCACGACGCCGCGCCGCTGGTACTCGGCGACTTTGGCGTACGAGAGCCGGACCTGGACGCCTCGGTCCTTGGCCGCAGCCTTGAGGTACCGAGTGAACGTGATCGTGGTGCGCCGCCACAGCTCCCCGGCATGAAAGTTCCAGACGGCTTGGGCTTCATAGTCGTAGCAGTCCCGGCAGATCGGCTCCCCCACGCACGAGTCATCCTCGCCATGCCGCACGCGGCGCTCAGTGGAGCGACCGTGCGGGCAGAGCGGCGCGTACCGCCGAGGGCGACAGGGCTTGACCTGCCCGTTGCTGACCACGCGGGTGTGCACGGCCCCAAAGGCCGGCGCGGTGAGCGTGACGAAGAAGCACGGATGCTCGGTGACGGTCTCCGGCACGCCCTTCCCGCCGACGAGACCCGCTTTCACGAGCTGGTAGGTGTCGGCCCGGTAGGTCTCCGCACACGCGGGGCAGACCGAGGCCCGCCGGTTCTTGCAGGCGACGTAGAGCAGCCCGTCCGGCATGTCGTCGGTGACCCGCTCGACGTCACCGCCGCCCCATTCCGCTTCCACGCGCAGGCGGACCGGCCGGGAGCAGGCAGCCGCGGGCATGACGTGCGCGAGCCACCAGCGATACTCCGAGCTGGTGGCGCGGCGGAGGATGTCCGGCTCGGCGACGGCTCCCAGCCCCACCACGGTCTTGGTGGTGGGGCTGAGGGTCATGGTCGAGACGGTCACGGATGCTCCGGTCAGGCGAACAGGTAGGCGTAGGTCTCGACGTCGCGGGTGGTGGCCCAGCGCCAGCCCGCTAGAAGTTCGCCGGTTGGCGCGTAGGCGGGCAGCAGCGCGTAGGGGTCGAACGCGGAAATCGGCAGGGCGATGAAGCCGCCGATCTCGGGCGCGTGCGCGAGGCGGGCGACGTCGACGGCGTTGTTGTCGCCGGTGACGAAGACCCACAGCTGCTCGGGAGTGAGAGCCATCGGTTTGGTCGCGGTCAGCATGAGGGCAGTCCTCTCCTGCGAATCGAATTGCGAATGGGGATTAAGCGGTCTTGCGAGTGCGGATTTGGCGCGCGTATTCGACGAGCGAGTGAATGTGCGCGTCGGTGAGATAGGCGGTCTTCATCCGGCGTGGGATGCCGCCTTCGGCGAGCAGCAGGGCGACGCCCCGTTCCTCCGGCGCGATGTTGGAGGCGTCGAATCCCTGCGCGGCCCAGCCCCGGCCGAGGATGATGTCCGAGCTGGAATCAGTAGTGCAGCGATAAGCCATGCGGTACCCGAACAGGTCCCGCAGCGAAGTAGGGATGATGTCGGCAGAAGGCCGCTGAGTCGCGGCTACCACGATGATCCCGGCAGCCCGGCCCCGCGCCACGAGGTCGCGCAGCAGGCGGACGAACTGTTCTTGCTGGTCCTTGGTGCCCATCGTGGCCGAGAACAGGGCCAGTTCATCGATGACAACCATGATCACGTCGATCGGGTCGTGGCGGTCGATCTTGCGCCGCCGGACCCGGTCCAGCTCGACGTAGCGGCGGTCCATCTCCGCCTGCAACCGCTCCAACGCGGTCAACGCGCGCTCGATGTCGGGACCGACGAACAGGTCGGCCACCTCGCGCCACAGGCCCAGCTCGACCTGTTTGCCGTCGAAGAGCCACAACGACAGGTCCGGGCACAACGCCCCATGAGCAACGATGTTGTTCAACCCGACCGACTTCCCGGCACCGGGCTCACCAGCGAGCAGAATGTTGCGCCAAATCAGCTCGATACCGACGCCGTAGCCGTCTTCGTAGATACCCAGGTGCACCGGGTCGTAGATCGACAGCCCAGCCACCGGAATCGTGTTCTTCCGCATGACCGGCCCCCTCAGTCGATGTAGTCGGACAGGTCGTCAGCGACCACCGCAGCCGACCGAGGCGCAGGCTTCTCCTGAACAGGCAGCGGCGTGACCGTGGCAGCCGCGATGGGCTCGGTCCCCTCACCGCGGGACTTGCGAACAAGAGACGCCACCTTCGCCAGGGGCGAGTCAATCGGCGTCGAGCGGTCCAACGGGTCACGACGGATGACCTCGACCGCGAACAGGGTGGACAGTTTGCGCACCCGGTGCACCCGCGCATCACGGGCATAGCAGGCGGGCGCGATGTACTCGAGGACCGCTTCCAGATCACCGGCCGAGGAGCCCGCACGGCTCCACAGCCAGATCCGCTCCCCGGTCTTCGTGGGCCGCGCCCAGAGCATGAACGGCAGCGCGCCGTCCAGGTTCATCGTCCGAGCGCGAGCCTGCCGCAGGCAGGTCCGCAGCCGGTGCCGGTCGACCAGGCACCAGAACCGGGAGAACACGAACCAACGGGTCTGCGGCACCAGCACCACGACCACCACGGTCCCGGTGAAGATCAGCCAGGCGTAACCCTCGCCGACCTGGTGGTACAGCCACGCCATGCCCATGAGGAACACGGCGGTCAGAAAGATCTCTGCGCGCCAGCGCAGCAGCACGCCCAGGCCCACGACGAACCAGTGCTGCTTCGGCGCGTGCCAGAACTCCATGACATCGATACGGCGCGCACCACGCGCCCGGCGGATAGACTTCGCCACGACTCCTCCAAGGTGGAGACGAAAGAGGCACGGGTCCGGACAGGAACCGCCAAGAACCAGACCGGTCCCGTGCTTCTCTTCGAGGGGAATGACTAGCGGCCGAGGGTGTTCCGCTCGACCAGGTCCCGGCTGTCATGCCGGGTGAGCACTTCAGACGTTCGTCGCAGTCAGGAAGCGGAGTTCGCCGACGTCTTCGAACCGGAGACAGCCTTGATGTCGACTGCACGGAAAGCCACGCCGTTGCGGCCGTTCTGTGCCCACGGAATCGCCTGCAGCTCAACGGGCGTCACGACAGTGCCAGTGGTGACCTTGGGGGCCTGCGGGGCCGCGACGGTCACACTGATCACCTCCGCACCCGAGCCATCCATGGCAACCAGCTGCACAGTCCACATCGGAACGTTCGTGCTGCGCTCGACCCGCTGAATCCCGTTCTGATCCGTCTTCGGCTGAGCCTCCCGGCCCACCGTGAACGTCACCTGCGAAGTGTCGATGACCAGACGCATAACCTGTCCTCCAAGGGTGATCAGTTCCGCACCGCTCCATAGCGCTCTTCGGTGCGTCCCTGACGATGCCGCCGAGGACGGGGACGGCTTCACCGCACGAAAGGACATCTAGGGACGTCTCTGGTAGCGTGAAGACGTCCCTAGGCGTACTTGGGGGAGGGTCGATGGCCAACGAGCGTTTGCGTGACGCCCTGCTGTCGCGGGGGCTCACCCCGGACGAGCTCGCCGCGCGTATCGCAGTGGACCCGAAGACGGTCGAGCGCTGGATCACCAAGGGCCGCACGCCCTATGCGAAGTCGCGGCACAAAATCGCCGCGATCTTGCAGGAGAGCGAGAGCTACCTGTGGCCGGACGCGCTGTCCGAGGCTAAGGCGAGCGAGGTCAGCAACTCCGAGATCGTGAAGGTCTACGCCCACCGCAATTCGGTGCCGGCCGATCTGTGGGACAAGCTGCTGGCGCGAGCCACGACGTACGTGGACATGCTGGTCTACGTGGGCATGTTCATGACCGAGAAGCCCGGCCTGCTGGAGCTGCTGCGGAGCAAGGCCGAGGCAGGCGCGCGAATCCGGCTGTTGTTTGGCGACCGGGACGCCCCGGCGGTGATCCAGCGCAGCACCGACGAGGGCATCGGACCGCACACGATCTCGGCGAAGATCGACCACGCGCTGGCCTACTTCCGCAAGCTCGACGGCGTACCCGGAATCGAGATCCGGACGCACGGAACGGTGCTGTACAACAGCATCTTCCGGTTCGACGACGAGATGATCGTCAACCCGCACGTTTACGGCAAGATGGCCGCGCACGCCCCCGCGCTGCACCTGCGGCGGTTGTCGGCGGGCGACCTGTTCACCACCTACGCGGACAGCTTCACCGCCGTGTGGGAGCACGCTCAACCGCACAAGTGGGAGGACTGAGGCTCGTGCCGAAGAAGGACTACTACGACGACCCCGACGCCCCGGCCGCCAACAGCATCGTGCCCGCGGTCGCCGCTGTGGTGCGTAACGAGGCCGGCGACATCCTGATGATCGAGCGCACCGACAACGGTCTGTGGGCGCTCCCCGGCGGAGCCCAGGACCTCGGCGAATCGGTGGTGGACGCCGTGCGGCGCGAGGTCGAGGAGGAAACCGGGCTGACGGTCGAGGTGACCGGGATCAGCGGCATCTACTCCGACCCCAAGCACGTGATCGCCTACGACGACGGCGAGGTCCGGCAGGAGTTCTCGATCTGCTTCCACGCCCGCCCGCTCGCAGGGTCGCTGCGGCCCAGCTCGGAGTCACGGCAGGTGCACTGGGTCGCGCCGGAGCGCCTGGACGAGCTGGACATCCACCCCTCGATGCGGCTGCGCATCGATCACGCGATCAAGAACCCGCAGGACGTCCATTTGGGTTAGCCGCCGAGACGGCGGAAAGACGGCCCTTCGTGCGCTCGACGGCTGCCAGCAGCTCAGGAGTGGCACCGGTGATGAACCGAGTCACGAGATGGTCAGGGCCGTAGCGCCGCTTGATCTCCGCAATGCGGTCTTCGGCGTCGACGGTCTCGCCATCGGGCGAGGTGGTGAGGTCGCAGTACCAAAGTGCGTCGCGGATCGAGCCGCGTTCGTCGTGGAAGTCGGCCAGCTCGTCAGTCAGCCCCCGCAGTTCGGCTTCATAGACGGCGTAGGAGTGATGTGCGACGAGGTGCACAAGCCGTTCGGGGGCATCGACCTTGGCCAGGTAGGTAGCGCCGTCGATGGGGTGAAAGCCAGTGTCAACCAGGTCAGGGGCATACCCGATGTCGTGAAGGACGGCCGCGGCTTCCAGCAGTTCAGCGTCCGATCCGGCAATCGACGCGAGGGTGCGCGCCTGCCGGGCTACGCCCTGGACGTGGGCCCATCGTCGAGGCAGCGCGTCACGCAGCTTCGCCTCGGAGAGGTCATATGCCCACGAGATCAGCGACATCCGCCCACCGTAACGTCAAGATTCAGCGGACGCACGAGGCCCGCGAACGAAGGTGCCCTTGGAGCGGACAGTCACGACCAAGCCCAGGTCCCTCAGGATGCTGGTCGCGTGGCGGGCGGTGCCCAGCGAGACGCCGTACTCGGCGGCCAGCCGCCGTTCGGCCGGCAACGGCGTGTTGGGCTTCAGTCGGCCCGCAGCGATGAGCCTGGCCAGATGATCGGCCAGCTGCTCGTAGATGTACTTGTCCGGGTTGCTGCCCGGATCAAAGACGATGCGTTGGTCGACGGCTTGGCTGCCATCGAGGTCATCGCTCATGCTCCCTCCTGCCTGTCGGCGATACAGGTCGCGCCCCGCCGCGTGGCAGTGCCGCACGTAGCAGCGGGGCACGAGCGCCAGGATATCCGATTTTGGGATATCCGTGGGCTCTCCGGTCGCCTTGACAGGTGGAGAAGTCGATCTACTCGGCCGAGTACCAGCAACTCTGCCGCCTCCTGCGCGAACTACGGCAGGAAGCCGGCCTCACACAGGTGCAGCTAGCAGAGCGCCTAGGGGTACCGCAGTCGTTTGTGAGCAAGTATGAAACCGGCGAACGACGGTTAGATGTAGTCGAGTTGCGACACATTGTGGAATCTATCGGGGCTTCTTTTGCAGACTTTGTCAGCAAAATCGACTCCCACCTGAGGCCATGAACAAGACGCACAACTGATTGAGAGGGCAGGCACGTTCGCGTTCACCCGCGCTACTTGTCACGGCAGGCGGGTGAATAAAACCGCCATACACGTCGAACAAAGCTCTCCAGCCGCTCACACGATCCGACGAGCGAGCCTACTTCGAGGTCTACTTAATATTTCGCGCGAAATTCAGGAAAATTTAGGAAGATCCAACGGTTGATCGCTTCGATAATTGCAGGGTGATGGCGAGTCGCATTTCTATTCATACTTGGCGCATTGCCAAACCCTTCAATAAACGGACCATCGTAGGTACGTCCAAATATACGGTTTCTCCTGTCACCACCCGAATCAAGGTACGCATTCGCCTCCTCAAGCGTGCGGCCAGCTGCCAAGAATAGTCCGGTAACAAAGGTCGCAACAAAGCGGCCCGCTAGCTTACTAGGCGCGTTCTGTTCAATCTTCCCGAGGACCCTGGCACAGGTGCTCCTTATTAGCTCGGGATCTTGCTCAGCGAACCCCGCGCACATAATGCAGCTCCACACTAGTTCAGCCACTTCTGGGACCAAAAGCTTTTCAAACCGACTAGGGTCATCCTGGGCAAAAACCCATGAGGTTGCCGCCTCCAGAGACGCCAGCGGCCAGACTTCAAGATAGCCTACCGAGATCATGCGCAGCTGGATACAGAGCAAGACAGCCAAAGCATCTCGCAGCGGATGTCGATTTCGCTCCGAATCGAGCTCGGCATAATCAGAGATAATCCCATTGATCCATTCTATTACTACCTCTGCAAAATCTGCCGTATTTTCCTCCGTTAGACGCACTTCGGTCCAAAGAACGTCTTGCAACCCCTTGAAGCCAATTCCAATACCAGGAAGGATCAATTCCGTGGGGTCGTTGAAAGAAATGCGAACTAGCGGATGAACAGCGATAAGAGGGTGCACACCCTCAAAAAATGCTTGCAGAAGCTCTTGTCGTGCATACTTGTTCCCCACTCGAACAGTCGGCGCAAGCGCTCCCACAAGCTGTTCAGTCGCCGCCAAAGAGATATGCGGGCGTCCAGTCTCTAGCGCCTTAACGATCAATGATCCGAGCATGTCAATGCAATCTTGCGCGTCGGAAATAGCGCCAACCTGAAGGTATCTGTGCACCAGTTTGCCGATGTTGCTGCACGCAGCCGCAGGAATCAACGATTCGTCATTATTCCACATCATCTCAATTATTTGCTCATAGGTGCGGACTATCAGGCTCCTCACGGCGGAGTACTGCCGAGACCGCGTGTTAGAAGTGGCAACGTCGACCAATTTCTCTAGGCAGTGTCTCGCAGCCTGATCGAAGTCCGCCCCTCGATCATTCGCGACACGAGCGAGATCCTTATGCGCTTGTAGTACAACCTGAATCGGTCCGTTCTGGCCTCCGACTTTTCCGTCGCAGTCATCGACATAAGCTCGAAAGAGCTTGACCATTTCACTAGCGAATGCGGCAGAAAGCGACGGCTTGTGCTCAGTGAACCCAGCCCGCATCCCGGCTTCCAGATGTCTGAGTGATCCTGCCAGCCACCTCAGAACTGCCTCTTGCGAAAGAAGATCGATGTTCTCATCGCTCTGATCTTCGAGCTTTAGCCAGGCTCGAGCATTCCTGCGATGAACTTTCCTTCCCGTCCAGAAGGCCTTAGAAATGAAGGTCGCTTGCCGTTCCGCAATGGCCAGGTAATCGGCCGACTTAAGCAAGATCCTTGCGTACAACCAAACAAGCGAAAACCCGCCCGCAGTGATCAGACCAGCGCCAATCGCAACTTGAGGTTCAGGGCGAATACTGCTTAGACAGAACAGTCCTGCAGAAATAAGTACCAGAAGTAAGCAGACAAGCCAAGGCCCGCGTCGCCGCATGGTATCCGCCGTGTAGCCCGGAGCAATTGACGCAGACCGCTCTTGAGGGATTGCCATGGCTGCAAAAACCAAGCTACTGAATACATTTGCAGCACCAATAGTCGCAACGATCTCGCCGACATCGTCCACACCATCTGCTACCCACGGATAGCTGATAACGAATACCGCAACACCAGCACACGTAAGCACAATGGCGAAGGTGGCGAACGCGATCTCCATCATCGAAGCGGACGCCTGCATTATTAATCTATTGAAAGCCAGTCGAATTTTCGGCTTCCGCTTACGTATCAGTCTCCGGAGTGCTGCTTGATGAGCTATGCTTCCCAAATCGCGGAACATACTTTCTGCGAGTGGGTCCCAACCGTCGAGATTCGACTCATCTCCGCCGTGTTTTGATGGCAATTCTGCTCATTTCCGAGTAGCGCGACCTTGTGAGAACTTTCTTTACGTCTTCAAGCCGCCCTGGCGGGCGGGCGCGCGGGCCGAACTGGCGCGCGGCCGCGCTGGGCCGCTCCGCTCTGCACGGCCGCGCTGAACGCCGTCGGCCGGCGCGCGCACGCCACGGGGGCGCAGAACACGTGAGGAAGTACCCAGCGTCGGCGGCTGGCGGAGGATGCACCTTCCCCGCGATCGCCGCATGGTCAAAGCCGGGCCGGGCGCTGTCAACCCCGCTTCGCGCCGATCACGCCCGCGGTGGTCGGCTTGAGCACGCACAGTCACGGGACGTACGTCGCTTGTCGGGCGTGATCGGTTACAGGGTTGACAGCACCCGTCCCGGCTGTGGGCGGCTGTGGATCGCGGGGAAGGTGCTGCGTGGTCGGTGCCCGGCGTCGGGTTGGCGGCCGCAGCCCGCTCGGGTGCCCGTTAACTGCCGCTAATGAGCCGTGGACAGCCGGATCGGATCCAGTCCGACCAAGAGTCCCATCCGGAGAAGTGCCAGGTCAGCGGCATCAACCAGGAGCAACCAGCACCACCGGGATCAGTCGATCCAAGATCAGCGGGTTCGGGGTTCGAGTCCCTGATGGCGCACAGTCACCCCAGGTCCTAGGGCCTGGGGTTTTCTGCTTTTCTGGATCGGGCGCGCCTTCGGGTGGTGACCGCAGCCGGCTCCGTTCTCACTGTCGTGCCGACAGGCTGCGGGGCGATCTGACAGCTGGTCCGGCGGTGCCGCCCCGCTGCGGCGGTCGTACGCCACCGTCCTGCCCGACCGTCGCTCTGCCGGACAGCCTGTCCCAGCCCAACGTCGGCGAGTTGGCGTGCCAGCGGCTCATCGCCCGCATCCCCTCGGCGCAGGGGGCTCGCCGAGGTCGGCGCGTTCGCGCGGTGGTCCGGGCTCCTCACTCGATGACGCGCAACGGGTGTTCGAGCAGGCCGGTGAGCGTGGCCAGGAACTGAGCGGCGAGCGCGCCGTCGATGATGCGGTGATCGGCGGTGATCGTGTACCGCATG
Source organism: Amycolatopsis ruanii (assembly GCF_003385175.1). Lineage (NCBI taxonomy): Bacteria > Bacillati > Actinomycetota > Actinomycetes > Pseudonocardiales > Pseudonocardiaceae > Amycolatopsis > Amycolatopsis ruanii. Next base: position 10,439 of record NZ_PQHY01000027.1, on the reverse strand, counting down.
CGCCACGGCTCACCGAGTGCGGCGCCGAACGCGAGGATGGCGCCCTGGCGCGGGTTGATGATGGCGGGGAACTGGTCGACCCCGAACATGCCGAGGCTGCTGACCGTGACCGTGACCGGGGACCGGTCGGCGACGCGGACCACCGGCACCACCAGGCCGCTCGGCGACGACACCGCGATCCCGACGTGGATTCCCTCGTGCAGCACGGTTTCGCCGCGGCCCTCCGGGGAGTACGAGGCGTCGATCCCCGGGTGCGCCCGCAGTGGGGCACGGTGGCGCTGTCGGCAAGACGGGTCGCCACGGCGTGGCGGACGGCGTCGGCGTCGGCGACGGGTTCGGCGGGAGCGGTAGCGGTCTTCGATGTCGGACCGCACGATGCGTCCCCGCGGTCCGCTGCCGGTGATCCCGGCGAGGTCGATCCCGTGTTCGCGGGCGAGCCGCCGCACGAGGGGCGTGGCCGCCAGGCGGCTGTTTCCCGCGCGACGCGGCCGGTGCTGCGGGGCACCGGTGCCGGTGTGTCGCGTGTGGTCGGTGGCTGGTCGCCGCTGCCGTCGTCGAGGCGGGCGATCGGGGCACCGATGGGCACCGCGCTGCCTGCGGGCACGAGGACCGCGCAAGCGACCGTGGCGAACCTGCGGGGTAGCCGCGGGCTTCGGCCCACCGGATCCCGCTCTGCGGAACCTGGTGGCCGAACTCAGCGAAGGCAACGCGCACTTCCGCGCCTTGTGGAGGCCCGCCAGGTGAGCGGCAAGTCCCGCGAACCCAAACACCTCGTGCACCGCCACGCGGTGCCGCGCCCACGCGAGCCGACCGCACGCCCACCCAGGCGCAGCGCGACCGGTTCGCGCGCTGACCCTCCCCCTTCCCCTCCGGTTCCGGCTGCCGCGGATCAGCTCGCGTCGGAGCGGGCGTAGGCCTTGCATTCGCCGAGTGGCGCGCCGCCGCCGTCCAGCAGGCAGACCGAGACGATGGCGGCGCCGCCGGCGACGTCGGCGGTGAGGTCGATCTGGAAGGGTTTGATCTGGTCTCCGCACTGGGCGCTGGTGCTGCGCTCGTCCAGTTGGGCAAGGTCAGCGGTGTAGGCGACCGCGTAAGCCCTGCGACAGCCGCTGCTGCTCAGCGATCGCAAGTTGCCGTCGAGCCGCACGGCCCGTGCGTACCAGGTCATGGTGCCGGCGGCGTAGGTGGCGCCGTAGGAGACGTTGAACGGGTTGGTGGGGTAGGTCGCGGCGGTCGCCTGCGGCGTGGCCAGCGCCAGCCCGGCCAGGGCGACCGCGCACAGGGCAGCCTTCGTTCGTGTCGGCATGGGTGGGTCCTTCCCCAGTGGTGGCCCGCCCGGGTGGCGAGACTCGGTTGCAGCGTGGGCGCCCGGCGAGGATTGGGCACGAGAATCGACCATCTTCACCCGACCGGCCTAGGGAGTGTCCGGTAAGTCTTCGGGGCGAGAGGACGATGGCGGCGGTGGTGAGTTCGGTCTGGTGGCAGGCGGCGGGTGTGGCATCGCGGGTGGCCAGGCCGGGGAACTGTTTGAGCCGGTTGAAGCAGTGTTCGACCACGTTTCGCTGCCGGTAGGCCTCGGCATCGGAAGCAGGAGGACGCCCGCCGCCATCCAGCAGCGGCAGCAGTGGCGGGTTGTCGCCGGCCTGGCCGCCGGTAAGCAGCATCCGCATCGGCAACCCGCACCCATCGACCCGCACGATGGATCTTCGTGCTCAGTCCGCCCCGGGACCGGCCGCCAGATGCCATCCGCGGTCCGCAACCGCAACGGTTCATGCGCGGGCGGTCTTCCAAAGACCGTAACTCAGGCAGGTCACGCCATGGCGCCCCGATCCGTCAACTCACCCCGACCCACCACCACCCAAGATCAGCCATGCCTACAGGTAGATCAATTACCGAGACTCCCTAGGCGCGCTGCGCGGCGGCAGCCCCGGACCGCCGGCTGGTGGGGCTCGACCAGGTCCTGGCGGCCCGAACGGCCGGGAGCGGATCGGCCGGTCAGGGCCTGCTGATGGTGCTCGCCCTCCCGGCCGCCATCGCGAGCGCGGCCGACAGGCTCGGTCAGCCGATCTGTGGTGCCAGGTATTCCAGCGCATAACCGTCGCCGGAAGGGGTTACGCGCGCGATGCCCGGTGAGTCGAGGTGGGCGCCGGCTACGAAGTGGTCTGGTTGGGTCAGTCGTTCGAGGAGCGCCGCCCGCGCGGCGCGGGCCTGGGACTGGTCGCCGTCGAGCTCCCAGGACACGTTCGGCTGCTCGAATTGGAGCGTGGGCACGTGCACGGTGTCGCCCCAGGCGAGCAGGTGGCCGGCGTCGCTCCTGACCTCGTAGACGGTGTGCCCGGGCGTGTGGCCCGGTGTCGGGATCGCGGTGGTCCAGTCGTTGATCGCGACCTGCTCCGACACGGGCACGACCCGGTCGCGGATCGGCGCGAGCCGTCCCGTGAACACCGAGGTGTCGCCCGCGCCGATCCACACGCGCTCGAGTCCGGGGAACGCCTCTGCACCATCCGGCGCGATCAGGCCGCTCACGTGGTCTTCGTGCCTATGGGTGATGGCGACATCGGTGACATCCGCGCGGTCGATTCCCGCTTCGTCGAGCGCGTCGTAGATCAACCCCATCGTGGGGTCGTGCCAGACGTTGGACGCGCCGGTGTCGATGAGAACCGATCGCGTGCCGTCGGTGACGTAAAAAGCGTTGACCGACAGCCGCAAGTTGTCGCCGGCCAGCGGGACGGCGGCCGGCAGCTCATCGAGCGCGCACCCGTCCTCGTCGCGGAGCCGGGTCGGCGGCATGTCGATGTACCCGTCCCGCAACGAGATCACCTGCAGATCACCGAAATCAAAGGTGGCGTGGTGGCGGCCACTCGAGATCAAACGCATGAAACCCCCATGTCTCCAATAGAAGAATCTGTCTTCTTTAGAAGAGACCCTACACTGTCCGCAGCGAAGTAGCCATGGATCGAGGAGCACGGTGGTCGAGCAAGACGGAAACGCGGCCGGACCACAGCACGGTGACGACCTGGCCGGCGCGTTCGGCGGCAACGTGCGGCGGCTCCGCGAGGAGGCGGGCCTGACGCTGGAGCAGCTGTCCGCGCAGTCATCGGTCAGCCGGGCGATGCTGTCCAAGGTCGAACGCGGTGAGAAGAGCCCGACGATCGGCGTCGCGTCGAGGATCGCCCACGCGCTCGACGCGTCGCTCTCGGACCTGGTCGGTGCGCCGGCTGCCGCCTCGTCCGGCGTGGCCGTCGTCATGCGCAAGAACGAACGCCCCGTGTTCCGTGACCCGGAAACCGGCTTCGAGCGGCACATGGTGTCAGCGGCCCCGGGCGCGGGAGGAGCCGAGATGATCGTCCACCACCTCCCCGCGCAGGTCTCCACCGGGCTGCTGCCCGCGTATCCGCCGGGCACGGAGAAACAACTCGTGGTGCTCGACGGCACCCTCACGGTCGCGATCGGCGGGATCAGCGAGACCCTGCACAGCGGCGACTCCCTGTTCTTCCAGGCCGACGCGGACCACGGGTTCGCCAACCGGACGGACGCTCCCTGCGAATACCTCATGGTCATCACGCGCCGGAGCTGATCGAGATTCCCGGGCGGGCCCGCCTGTCACAGCGGTATCGTGCGGCTGCGGCGGGCCCGGGAGTCCACATCGGACCGTGGCAATCAGCCGCCGAGGTCGGCCGCCAGTCCGTTCAGGATCAGTGCCACGTCCTGGTCCCACAGCCGTCCCAGGCACTCGGCCGGGATCGTCTGGTGCAGCTCGTCCTGTTGCGCCAGTTGCCAGCACAGCGCGCGGACCGCCCGTCGCGCCACCTCCGGCGCCCGCGACCGGATTCCGGCTTCCTCCAGCGCCACGACCAGCGGCACCCCGATCGCCGGCGGCGGGCCGTTCCGCGCGGTCTGCAGCGCGATTTCGCAGGCCACCCCGGGATACCGGCCCAGCACCGAGTGGATTTCCCGGGCCAGATCGGCCAGGCAGCACCGCCAGCCGCGACCGCCGGGCGGGACCAGCACCAGCCCGGCGATCCGTTCGACCACGGCGGCCGTGATCGCGCCGCGAGCGCCCACGTGGTGGTAGACCACCGCCGGGTACACGCCCAGGCGGTCGGCCAGCTCGCGCATCCGCCAGCCACGCAGGCCCTTGTCCGCGGTCAGCGCCACCGCCTCGTCGAGCACCAGCTCCGGGGTGATCCCCGCCCGGTGCAGCGAGACCCGCTGCCTGTTCATCCGCGCGTTCCCGGCCAGTGTCATCGCACCGCGGCCGTGATCCCCTGGCCCGGCGCGAGGATCAACGCCGGATCGAACAGCCGCTTGGCCCGCACCACGTCCTCCCAGTCGTCGCCGTAGTGGCGCTGCCAGTCCGCGGCCGTGAAACCGTGCGTGCCGATCGGGTAGACCACGCCGCCGGCCGCGGTCGCGTCCGCGATCCACTCCCGGTTGCGCACCAGCATCGCCTCCGCGTAGCCGGCGTCCGCGTCGTGCTCGGCGGCGTTGAGCACGTCGAACAGCCACACCAGCCCGTCCGGCTCGGGCCGCGGCAACCGCAGCCGGGGCCGCCGGAACGCGCTCGCCCGGTGCGGGAACAGCAACACGAAACCCTCGCCGTGCGGTGCGGACCAGTCCAGCGGGGTCATGCGGTCGAGGGTGGCGCCGACGAACTCCCGGACCCGCGAACCGGGCAGGAACACGTCGAACCACGGCTTCCGCCGCTCGTCCCAGCCGGCCTGCCGCCACTGGTCGATGATCGCCGAATACTTCAGCACGTGGTCCAGGTAGCCGGACACCTCGTGCTGCACCGGACCGGCCCAGCCCAGCCGGCCGGGCACGTCCGGCGGCGGCGCGCCGTCCGCGTACTCGTACCAGGCCGCGTGCACCAGGAACGTCGGCCCCGGCGGCACGATCATGCAGTAGACCTCGGTCGCCAGCCCGCCGGAGATCAACGCGCGCATCGCGGCGAACGCCCCGTCGATGCCGGGATGCGGCAGCACCCAGGAGTGCACCCACGCGGGCATCGGCGCCACCACCAGCTCGGCGCGGGTGATGATCCCGGCCTGCCCGAGCCCGCCGAGCGCCGCCGCGAACAGCTTCCGGTTCTCCGCCTCCGACGCCCACACGACCTCGCCCCGGCCGGTGACGACCTGGATCCGCTCGACGAAGTCGATCTGCGCCCCGGCCTCGAAGTTCGGGCTGATCCCGCCCGCGCTGAGGGTGCCGCCGACGGACAGCGGCACGTACCCGGTCAGCCCGCCCGCGAAGCGCAGCCCCGATCCGGCGAGCGTGGCCGCCAGATCCGACCACAGCACCCCGGCGTCGGAGTCGGCGCGGTCCCCGTCGGCCCGGTGGATCGTGTTCAGGCTGGTCATGTCGATGACCAGACCGTCCGGCGCGAGTGCCTGCCCGTTGGTCTGGTGGCGGGTGCCCTGGGCGGCGACCGGGATGGCGTGGTCGTGGCAGAGCCGGACCATCTTGGCGATGTCGTCCACCTCGGCCGGCCGCAGCACCGCGCTGGGCCGTCGGGTCACGAGCCGGCCCAGGTCACGGGAGGCGGCCTCGCGCGCGGCGGCCACGACGAGCAGGTCACCGGCCAGCGGAGGCGCCGGGACCGCGGCCCCGGACGGGCGGGTGGTCCACTCGCGGCCGCCGGGGTCCCAGCCGATGGCTGTGTGGGTCATCGGTCTTCCTCTCGCGTCGTCCGGAACTCCACCGTGGCGCGGCGGCGGCTCCGGCACATCCGGGCGTTCCACAAACCTGGCCCGGCCTCACGTACGTGAGGCCACGAGGGGTGACAGCGACCGCGGGCGTCCCTTACAGTTCACCGCGACCGGTTGAACGGCGTTTAACCTTGTGGGGCGGCGGTGATCAGGCGAGCGGAGCTGGCGAGCGCTGGGCTGACCAGTCTGGTCGGGCGGGACGAGCTGCTGCGCTCGCTCGCCGGGCTGCTGCGGGACGACGTCCGCCTGATCACGCTGACCGGCCCGGCCGGGGTGGGCAAGACCCGGCTGGCCGTGACGCTGGCCCAGCGCACCGGCAGCGCGTTCGACGTCACCGCCGTGGTCCACCTGGCCGACCTCAATCCCGCCAGCAACGCGGCGGAGGCGGTCGCGCAGTCGATCGTCACGGCGCTGGGCATCACCGACCACCACTCGCAGCGGCCGGCGCTGCAGGTGCTCGTCGAGCGGTTGCACGAGCAGCGGGCCCTGCTGGTGGTGGACAACGCCGAGCACCTGCTCGACGCGGTCGCCGACGTGGTGGTCACGCTGCTGGACGAGGTCCCGGGCCTCAGCGTGGTGGCCACCTCGCGGCACCGGCTGGAACTGGTCGGCGAACGGATCATCACCGTGCCCCCGGTGAGCATCCCCGAGGTCCACGCCTCCCCGGAACGGGCGCACACCAGCGAGGCCGTGGTGCTGCTGCTGGAGCGCGCCACCGCCGCCGGCTACCCCGCCATCCCGCACGACGGGCCGGTCTTCGCCGCGGTGGTCGAGCTCGCGCGCTGGTCCGGCGGCCTGCCGCTGGTCATCGAACTCATCGCCGCGCAGATGGGCTCCGGCCTGTCCCCGGACAAGATCCTGCAGCGGCTCGACGGCGGCAGGCTGCTGACCGCGACCGCCCGCCGCACGCAACCGCACCACCGCACCCTCACCCAGGCCCTGGACGTGTCGTGGGCGCTGTGCAGTCCCGCGCAGCAACGGCTGTGGGCCCGGCTGGCGGTGTTCTCCGGCGGGTTCGACCTGGAGGCGGCCGAGGAAGTCTGCGGCGGCGACGACGCGGTCGGCACCGGTGAGGTGATGACGCTGGTCAAGGGCCTGGTGCGGCAGTCGATCGTGCTGATGAGCCCGGACGGGCGCTACACGCAGCTGCAGCCGTTGCGCGAGTACGGGTTGCGTCACCTGGACGCGCTCGGGGAGACCCGGCGGGTGCGCGACGCGCACTGCGGGTGGGTGCGGCGGCTCGTGGCGGACGCGGCCGCGCAGTGGTTCGGGCCGCAGGAGCTGGAGTGGCTGGCCAGGGTCTACCGCGAGATGCCCAACATCCGCGCCGCGGTCGACTGGTGCGCCGGCTCCGGCGAGGTGGAGACCGGGCTGGCGATCGTGACCGACGTGATGCGCACGCGGATCCCGTTCTTCTACGCGCAGCAGGCCACGACGTGCGCCTGGATCGAAAACCTGCTGCGCGCCGGGCCCGGTGAACCGAGCATGGTCCGGGTCGCCGCGCTGGCCTCGCTCGGGTTCACGCTGACCGCGATCGGCGACCGGTCCCGCGGCGAGCACTACCGTGACGCGTGCCTGGCGATGGCCCGGGAACTCGGCGCCGAGGACGCGCCACCGGTGCTCTACGTCGAGGGCACCTACCGGGTGCTCAGCCTGGGCGACACCGCGGGCCTGCCGCTGCTGCGGCGGGCCCGCGACGGGTTCCGCGCGGCCGGCATGGCCGGGGACGGGCAGATGGCGGCGCTGATCCTGTCGGTGGCGGCGGGACTGCTCGGGCCGTCCGAGATCGCCGACGCCGCCTCCGACGAATGCCTGGCCGACGCCGAAGCGCACGAGTCGCCGTGGGCGGCCAGCTGGGCACTGTGGACACAAGGGCTCCCGGCGCGCACGCACCCCCGGTACGTGCTGCACGAGTGCCTGCGCCCGCAGGTCGAGATGGGCGATCGGTGGGGTTCGACGTGGACCGTCGAGGCCGGGGCGTGGTGGCGGTCGCGGGCCGGGCAGCCCCGGGAGGCCGCCCGGTTGCTCGGCGGTTGTCTCGGCCTGCAGCAGCGCCACGGCGTCGGGCTCGGCGGGCTGGTGCCGTTCCGGCGGCAACGGCGTCTGGCCGAGGAGCGGATCGTGGCCGCGATCGGGGAGGCCACCTTCCGCGCCGCCTACGCCGAAGGCACCCAGCTCAGCACCGAGGAGGTCTACGACCTCGCGTTGCGGCCGGTGGAGGTGAACACCGTCGACGTCCGTCCGGACGTGACGCTGCGGGCGCTCACCGCGGCCGAGACCAGGGTCGCCGCGCTCGTCGCGGATGGGCTCAGCAATCCGCAGATCGCCGCCGAGCTGGCCGTCTCGCGGCGGACCGTCGAGACGCACCTGACGAAGATCTTCGCCAAGCTGCGCATGAACCGGCGGGCGCAGCTGGCCACCTGGTACACCCAGCAGACCGCCGCGCCCGCTAGACGGGCCACGTGACGGGAAGCGCTTTCACCCCGCGGATGACGCCGTAGGTGCGTTCGGCCACGAAGCCCTCCGGCAGCGCGAAGTCCGGGATCGCCGCGAGGAACTCCTCGCAGATGACCCGCAGTTCGACGCGGGCGACGTGCAGGCCGAGGCAGCGGTGCGCGCCCGCGCCCCAGCCGAGGTGCGGCCGGCGCGGGCGGCCCAGCCGGAACTCGTCGCCGTCCGGGAAGTGGTCCTCGTCGCGGTTGCCCGAGCCCCAGGTCAGCAGCATCCGGTCACCGGGGCGGAGCGGGACGCCGGCCAGTTCCGTCTCGCGCACCACCGTGCGGCCGGTCGCCGCGACGGCGGACTCGTGCCGCACGCTTTCCTCGACCAGCTGCGGGATCAACCCGGGATCGGCGGCCACGCGCCGCCGCAGATCCGGCCGCTCGGCGAGTTCCAGCAGAATGCTGGCCAGCTGGTCGGTGGTGGTCAGGTTGCCGGCGGCGATGAGCAGGAACGTGAACTTGAGCAGTTCGTGGTCGCTCGCGAGCCTGCCGTTGATCTCGCTGTTGACCACCGAGGTGAGCACGTCGGACCCGGTCTTCCCGCGGCGGGACCGGATGTGGGCCAGCAGGAACTCGGTGTACTCGCGGCCGATCGCCTCCGCCGTGCGCGGGTTGTCGGCCGCGGCCAGGCCGTGCACGAGCGCGGCCAGCGTCGGGCGCTGTTCCTCCGGCAGGCCCAGCAGGGACGCGATCACCAGCGGCGGGATCTTCGCGCACAGCTCCGGCACCAGGTCCGCCTGCCCGCGTGGAGCCAGCCCGGCCACGACTTCCCGGGACACGCGGCGGATGTAGTCCTCGTGGGCCGCCGCGGCGGGCGGGGTGAAGAACGGCTGCAGGTGCCGTCGCCAGCCGGCGTGCTCGTGCAGGTCCTGCTCGAACAGCGGCGCGATCACCTCGCCGGTCTCCGGCGCCACGACGACCGCGCCGACCTCCGCGGCGGAGGAGAAGGTGTCCCCGTGCTTGGCGACGTGCCGGAGGTCGTCGAACCGGGTGACCACGAACATGCCGCCGTGCGCCTCGCTGTGCGCCACCGGGCAGGACTTCCGGAACTGCGCCAGGGTTTCGTGGATGGTCGCGGCCTGGGCGGGGTCGAGGTGGTCGAAGGTGCGGGCCCGCTCCCGCACCGGATCGGCGACGGCCGGGTCACTGATCTGGCTCACGTCGGTCAACAATCCACACTCGCCCAGCTCGGGGCAAGGAAAAGCCTCCGTCCGGCCTAGTGTGATCCACCACTGGGCACGCAGCGTGACTGGTATTACTATACCGGAGGTGTGCTAGGGTGGCGGTATAATAATACCGAACACCGTGACGTGAGGTTTTTCGTGATCGAACTGAAGACGCCCGCCGAGATCGACCGCATGCACGTGGCCGGGCGGTTCGTCGCCGAGGTGCTCACCGAGATCGGCCGGCTCGCCGATGTGGGTGTCAACCTCCTGGACCTGGAGCACCACGCGCGCGGCATGATCAAGCGGCGCGGGGCGGAGTCGTGCTACTGGGACTACGCGCCGTCCTTCGGCAAGGGCCCGTTCCGCAACGTGATCTGCCTGTCGGTCAACGACGCCGTCCTGCACGGCCTGCCCCACGACTACACGCTGCGTGACGGGGACGTGCTCACCGCGGACCTCGCGGTCGGCATCGACGGCTGGGTGGCCGACTCGGCGCGCACCATCGTCGTGGGGACCGCCGCCGAGGAGGACCTGCGGCTCATCCGGGCCACCGAGGAAGCACTGGAGGCGGCCATCGAGGCGGCCCGCCCGGGCAACCGCCTCGGCGACATCTCGGCGGCGATCTGGGCGGTGGCCTCCGGCTACGGCTACCCGGTCAACACCGAGTTCGGCGGTCACGGCATCGGCCGCACCATGCACGAGGACCTGCACGTGCCCAACAAGGGCCGGGCCGGCCGCGGCCTGAAGCTTCAGCCGGGCCTCACCCTCGCGCTCGAACCGTGGTTCGCCCGCACCACCGATCGGATCGTGTACGACCCGGACGGCTGGACGATCCGCTCGGCCGACGGCTCCCGCACGGCCCACTCCGAGCACACGGTCGCCATCACCGAGGACGGCCCGCGGGTGCTCACCCGGCGGGAATCGGAAGGCGGCTAGCTGTACTTGGCCGTTAGGTTGGTGGCAGTCGGCTGGTGGGTGGGTGGCCGCCGAGTGCGTTGTGGCGGCGTTGAGTGTTGTAGTGCTCGAGCCAGGGCGCAAGCGCGGCGGCTCGTTCGGTGTTGCTG